>JAICSD010000371.1 GCA_025937075.1 Vicinamibacteria bacterium
CGCGGCGGCTACGGCGTGTTCTACAACCTCTACGATCGGATCGGCAGCGAGGACCAGCTCGCGCTGAATCCGCCGTCGCTCATCAACAACTCGCTGGCCGTGCCGGGCGGCGCGACAGCTCCGCTCTTCCTGCTCGAGAACGGATTCCCCGCAGGGTTCCTCGATCCCGCGCAGCTCGATCTCCGGCGCGTGCGCATCCGCGCGATCAATCCGGCCGGCACGAAGACCTACTTCCAGCAGTGGAGCGGCGGCGTGCAGCACCAGCTGACCAGCACGTTGATGGTGTCCGCGGACTACGTGGGTACGAGCGGCAGCGCCATCTGGACGCTGCGGAACCTCAATCAACCGGATCCCGCGACCAAGGCGCTGCCGTTCCCAACGCTCGGGCCCATCGAGTACGCGGACCAGGACGGCTCGTCGCGGTACGACGGCCTCGAGCTCTCGCTCGAGCGCCGCTACGCGGGGTTCTACGGCTTCCGTGTCGCCTACACGCTCTCGAAGGCGACCGACAACTCCGGCGAGCACCTGTTCAGCGGCGGATCGCCCAGCTTCCTCCAGGACGCGCGGACTCGCGATTCGTGGCAGGGCCCTGCCGATCAGGACACGCGTCATCGGCTGGCGGCGAACTGGATCCTCGCAATCCCGGTCGGAGAAGGCCACCGGTATCTGAGTGAGGGCGTGGCCGGGAAGATCCTGGGCGGCTTCACCTTCAGCGGCATCGTGACCGCCCGCGGCGGACGGCCGTTCACGGTGACGCAGAGCAGCAACAACGTGGGCCAGCTGATGACCGGCCTGCCGAACCGGATCGGCAGCGGCGTCGGCCCGGAGACGGTGGACAAGTGGTTCGACATCACGGCATTTCAGACGGTCCCGTCCGGCACGTTCGGCAACTCGGGACGCAATATTCTTCGCGGACCGGGGCTCGTGAACGTCGACGCGGCGCTGCAGCGCCGGTTCAACGTCACGGAGAACACCGGGATCGAGCTGCGCTGGGAGATCTTCAACGTGCTGAATCACACGCAGCTCGGGCTGCCCGAGGCCAACATCAGCAATGCTGCGGCCGGCACGATCTCGCGTCTCGCGGGCGATCCGCGCGTGATGCAGTTCGCGCTGCGGGTGCTGTTTTAGAAACGTGCCGGGGTTCGGGATCCGGGGTTCGAGGTCCAGGGTTCGGGTGGCGCGCGACTTCAGTTGCGTGTGCAGACGCGTCGTACTCTTCGCGCTGTCGTTCGCCTGCGCGGCCGCTCAACACGCGGCCGCGCAGCCCCTCACCGAACAGTCCTTCGACGCCAACACCGCGGGCGAAGCCATCGCCGTCGTCCACGCCTCGTGCGCCGGATGCGACTGGGGCATCGCCGGCCGCGAAGCAGCGGCGGTTCGCCTTCTGCTCGACGGGAAGTACTCGCAGCACCTGTTGCTCGCGCGCGGGTCGACGGACAGCGAATACTCCATCACGCTCGGCGCTGTCGAGAAGGGCGCGCACCGTATTCGCATCGAGCCGGATCCGTCGCTGTCCGCCAAGGATGCCGGACCGCCGGTCATCTCGAAGGTCGACGTCCACGTGCTCGCCGACGGCGACGTGGACGTCGTCGCCCAGAGCATGGCGCCTGTTCTCCATGCGCGTCCGAATACGGTCGGACATTTCACCGATCTGCCCGTCTTCATGTGGTACGAGGTCGTCCCCACAGCGAAGGGCAGGCAGTATCGCTATTCGGTCATCTTCACGAACGAAGACGGCGGCACCGCGACCGATCGCTTGATGGCGACGTGGGGCCGGACGACGGATATCGAGTATGTGTACGGCGTCGAGGTCGACGCACAGGGAAAGATACTCAGCGAAGAATTTCAGGGCCCCGGGCACGAGCTGCCGGCGTTCCGCGGCCGCCATGGCGGGGCGCATCCATTGATGTGGGTGTCGACCGACAACAACATGGTGAGCGAGTCCGGTCCGACGGAGATTCGCTACGCGCCTGCGCCGGAGCGTTTCGATCTGACGAACCTCTCGCGCGAGGTCGTCATGGATCGCCACCCGTGGATGTACACGCTGGCCGCGAAGGAAATGCTCCGCGAGGGCAAGATTGTGGACGATGCGCCCGCAGGATCCGGGAAGATTCCCGATCTCCGGCGGTTCGTGTACGTCGAGGCGTGCACGGAGCTGCAGAACGCGGCGGTCGCCTTCTCGGTCCACTCGCAGGATCGCTGGTACGATTCGGATCGCGGACTGCCCGCATTCCGTATCGTCCGCACCGGCTGCTTCCGCGGCGCCGTGCCGCTGCCCGACGGGGCCGCGGCGCCGGACGCCATTCGATTCCACGCGTATTCTCTTCCGCCGAAACAGGGCGCGCCGGCGCCGTCGCCCGGAGCGGTCCGACTCGTGCGCGTCAATCAGGTGTTCACCGTCGACAGTCAGTATCAGCCGCGTCCGAGCATGTTTCAGTGGACAGGATCGATCCCGCTGGACCTGAACGGCGACTGGCGCGAGTTGCGGTTCACGCGGCCCTGAAAGGGCCGGCCACAATCGTAGGGCGGTCCTTTCAAGGCCGCCGTGGTATCATTTATCGAACTCTTTAACGCGGACCTGCGAGTCCGCGAAGAGGTGATGCGTGACACGCCTGCACGTTCTTCCACCACAATCGAACCGCGCCCGGTGCCCGTGTTGCCGAATCCGCGGCACTGAAGTGCCGCGCTCCGAGAAAAGGCCTGCATGCCGCAGGTGATGGACCCCGATCGCATGGCGCGCGCGCTCACGCGCATCGCCCACGAGATCCTCGAGCGCAATCGCGGCACGAGCGAGCTGGCGCTCGTCGGAATCCGCACCCGAGGCGTGCCGCTCGCGCGCCGGATTGCGCGCGAGCTGCAGCACATCAACGGCGACGAGGTGCCTACCGGCGCGCTCGACATCACGCTGTATCGCGACGACCTGATGCGCCACGCCGTCGGCCCGCAGCCGCTCGTCAGGCGTACGGAGGTGCCGTTCTCCATCGACGACCGCCGGATCCTGTTGGTCGACGACGTGCTGTACACGGGGCGGACGATACGGGCCGCGCTCGACGCGCTGATCGACTTCGGGCGGCCGCGATCGATTCAGCTCATCGTGCTCGTGGACCGCGGACACCGCGAGCTGCCGATCAAGGCGGACTTCGTCGGCAAGAATCTGCCCACGTCCGCGAAGCAGAGCGTCCAGGTCCGGCTGCAGGAGATCGATCACGTCGACGAGGTGCTGATCAACGAAGGGGAGGCGGAATCATGAATTCGCACGCGCCCGCTGACGCCCTGCCGCGCGTCGATCCGCCGAACGCGCGGGCGGCGGCCAGCCTTCGATCGCGCCACCTTCTCGGCATAGCGGAGCTCGAGGCGGACGAGATCCTCCTGATCCTCGACACCGCCGTGGCCATGAAGGAGATTGCGTCGAGGCCGATCAAGAAGGTTCCGACGCTGCGCGGCCGCACGGTGGTGAACCTGTTCTTCGAGCCGAGCACGCGCACGCGCACCTCCTTCGAGGTCGCAGAGAAGCGCCTCAGCGCAGACACGCTCAGCATCGCGGTCGCCTCGTCGAGCGTCACGAAGGGGGAGACGCTGCTCGACACGGTTCGGAATCTCGAGGCGATGTCGCCCGACATGATCGTCATCCGGCACTCGGCGTCCGGCGCGCCGCAGCTGCTCGCGCGCCTCTGCCGATCCGTCATCATCAATGCCGGCGACGGCATGCACGAGCATCCGACGCAGGCGCTGCTCGATGCGTTCACGATCCGCGAGCACAAGCAGCGTATCGCGGGCCTGAAGGTCGCGATCGTCGGCGACCTGCTGCACAGCCGCGTGCTCAGGTCGAACGCGCTGCTCCTCAACAAGCTCGGCGCGGACGTCTGGGCGTGCGCACCCCCGACGCTGATGCCCGCCGACCCGGCGCGGTTCGGCGTGCGGCCGACGACCTCGATCGACGAAGCGGTCGACGGCGCGGACGTCGTCATGATGCTGCGCATCCAGCACGAGCGCATGCAGGGTCACTACATTCCGTCGACGCGCGAGTACTTCACGCTCTTCGGACTCACAACGGAGCGCGTCGCGCGCGCGGCATCCGACGTCATCATTCTTCATCCCGGTCCCATGAACAGAGGCGTTGAAATCGACTCGGACGTCGCGGATGGTCCGTACTCCGTGATCCTCGAGCAGGTCGCCAACGGCGTCGCCGTCCGCATGGCGGTGCTGTACCTGCTCGCCGGCCACGAAGACGACGAGGTGCGCGGATGACGCTGCTCCTCAAAGGCGCGCGCGTCGTCGATCCCGTGAACAGCGTCGACGGGCAGCTCGATCTGCTGATCGAAGACGGCAGAGTGCGCACGATTGGGCGCGCCCTCGCCGCGGATGGCGCACAGGTGCTCGATCTGCAGTCCGGCTGGATTGTCTCGCCGGGGTTGATCGACATTCACGTGCACCTGCGCGAGCCGGGGCAGGAGCACAAGGAAACGATTGCGACGGGAACGGCCGCGGCGGTCGCCGGCGGATTTACCGGTGTCGCGTGCATGCCCAACACTGACCCGATCAACGACCATCCAGGCATCACCGAGCTGATACTGCGCAAGGCCGCCGAAGCGCGGCTCGCACACGTCTATCCGATTGGTGCCGTGTCCATCGGCTCGCGCGGCGAGCAGTTGTCGGAGCTGGGCGCGCAGAAGAGCGCCGGGTGCGTGGCCTTCACCGACGATGGCCGGCCCGTCGCGTCGGCGCTGCTCATGCGCCGAGCGCTCGAATACGCCGGCATGCTC
>JAICSD010000510.1 GCA_025937075.1 Vicinamibacteria bacterium
CTTCGGTGAGCACCGTCGCCGAGGCTTTCGCGCGCGCGAAGATTCGATCGACGAGATCGTCCGGCGCCGCGAGGCCGCGGCATTCCAGCCAGAAGATCACGTTCGACCGCCCGGACATGGGCCCGACGTCGATCTGCTGCTCGCGGCCGACGAGGCTGGCCGGCACGCCCGAGTACACCGCGTCGACCAGGTCGCGGTCCTTGCGCCTGAACGCCTTGATCAGCGCGGCCGCGTGGACGCCGGTGGCCGTCCGAAAGGCGTCGCGCCCGGCCACCGGATAGTTCGGCGGGATCGGAACGCCCGTCGCCGCTGAGACGGTCTCGCAGTACTCGCAGAGCGCAGACAGATCGCGCTCGAGATATCCCATCAGCACGAGGTTGAGCAGCAGGAGGTCCATCGGCGTGTTGCCGACGCGCTCGCCGATCCCGATCGCTGCACCGTGAAGACGTGTCGCGCCAGCCTCGAGCGCGGCGAGCGTATTCGCAATCGCGAAATCGCGATCGCGGTGGCCATGCCAGTCGATGCCGATCCCCCCTCCGCACTCATCGACGACGGTGGTGATGAAGCGGACGAGCGCGGCGGCGCCGTGCGGCGTGGCGTGTCCGACCGTGTCGGCGAGGCAGATCCGTGTGGCGCCTGCACGGATGGCCGCCGAATACAGCGCGCGCAGCGTTTCAGGATCCGCGCGCGTGGTGTCCTCCGTCACGTACATCACCGGCAGCCCTTCGCTGACGGCGAACCCGATCGCTTCCTCGGTGAGCTTCAGCAGTTGATCGAGCGACCATCCCTCGGCGTACTGCCGCAGCGGGCTCGATCCGATGAACGCGCAGCACTCGACGGGAATGCCGGCGCGCTGCGAGATCTCGACGATCGGCTTGATGTCGACCACGAGCGTCCGCGCGGCGCAGTTTGCCTGCACGCGCAGCCGGTTGTCCGCGATCTCGCGCGCGAGTCGTTCGACGTCGCGCACCACGTGCGGACCCGCACCGGGCAGACCGATGTCAGCCGTGTCCATGCCCAACCGATCCATGAGGTGCAGGATCCGGATCTTCTCGTCGATCGCCGGACACCGTACGGACGGCGACTGTAGTCCGTCACGCAGTGTCTCGTCGTTCAGGAGAATCGTCGATGGCGGCGGCGTGTCCGTCCGGTTCCAGTCGTAGATGAGGGGGTGCATGTTCGATCGTGGCGCGGGTCTTTCAGGCCCGCGATCCGGCACACCTGAAGGTGTGCCCTGCATCTATCTACGTCTGCCGGCACAAATACCGCCGGTACGTCCACATCGTCATGACGCCCGCGAGGAAGACGCCGCAGGCCCACGCCGTGGAGAAGGCGACCGCGTCGACGAGGCCCCGGTGCAGGTACGTGCGCATGTCGACGCCGCCGCCGAGATGCGCCTGCGCGAGCGCGGTCTCGAGCAGATAGCCGCGCACGGTGTCGTGCATCCGCATGTCATAGACGCCGTTCCACACGACGAACGCGAGCGCGAACCAGAGGATGAGGAGGCGCTTCTCGATGCGGGTCATCCGCCGTAGCGCAGCACGAGCGCAGTAATGTCGTCGCTCTGCGCCGCGCCCTTGGTGAACGCGCGCACGTCGGCGAAGATAGCCTGCAGCAGCTCGGGCGGATCCACGCTGCCGTGCGACTGGACGGTCTTCAGGATCCGCGACTCGCCGTACTCTTCGCCATCCACGGACAGCGCCTCGGAGACGCCGTCACTGAAGACGATCAGCCAGTCGCCCTGATTCAGCGTGACGGTCTCCTCTTCGAACGTGGCCGATTCGAACAGCCCGACGATGGGCCCGCCCGTCTCGAGGCGCCGCACGCCCGCTTTTCCGACGACGAGCGGCGGGTTGTGCCCGGCATTGCAGTACGTCAGCCGGCCGTCGGCCTCGAGCGAGCCGTACATCAGCGTCACGAATCGCGATTCGATGCCGCGTCGGTAGAGCGCGAGGTTCACACGCGCGATCGTCCGCGACGGCGGATCGCTGGCGGCGGCCTGCGCCGCGAAGATGCCCTGCATCATCGCGCTGAGCAGCGCCGCCGGCGGTCCCTTGTCGGCAACGTCGCCGAGCGCGAAACCGAGCGATCCCCCGGGCAGGTCGACGTAATCGTAGAAATCGCCGCCAATCGAGCGGCATGGTAGCGATGCCGCCGCGGCGCGGTAGTACGGCCCGACGCGGCCCGACTTCGGCAGGAGCGCCTGCTGAATCTCGGCGGCAATCCGCATCTCCTGCTCCATCCGCGCCTTCTCCATCGTTTCGCGGTAGAGCCTGGCGTTTTCGATCGCCACCGCCGCCTCGGTCGCAAGCGTCTCGAGCGCCGCGCGCGTCGAGTTCGAGAGGAACGTTCCCTTCTCGCGGCTGTCCAGGTACAGCACGCCGATGCGCCGTTCGTCTGCGGATGCGTCCGCACGATCGATATAGCGGACCAGCCGCAACGGCACACATTGCACGTTCCGGATCCCGAGCGCAACGGTCCCCATGTGGACGTTCGCCAGCTCGCCGTCGAGCAGGTCCGCGACGATGCGTGGTTCGCCGGTGCGGAAGACTTCTTCGGGAATCTTGCGGCTGGTGGCGAAGC
>JAICSD010000523.1 GCA_025937075.1 Vicinamibacteria bacterium
CCCGAAACGGGAACCCGCGACCGCGCGAGCTATCTGCTGCAACAGGGCAAGATCCGGATCGTGCTCACGACGGCGCTCCTGCCCACCGGTGCGATCGCCGAGCACGTCGCGAAGCACGGCGATGGCGTGCGCGATCTGGCCATGTGGGTGGACGACGCCCGCGACGCTTTCGCCAAGGCCGTCGAGCGCGGCGCCGAGGCCGTGCACGAGCCCAAGGTGCTTCGCGACGACGCGGGGGAAGTCGTGATCGCGGCGATTCACACGTACGGCGACACGATCCACTCGCTCGTGGAGCGGCGCAACTACAAGGGCTTCTTCATGCCGGGCTTCGTCCAGATGAAGCCGCACTACCAGCCCGAGCCGGTGGGACTCAAGTACGTCGACCACTGCGTGGGCAACGTGGAGCTCGGCAAGATGAACGTGTGGGTGGAGTTCTACTCGCGCGTGATGGGCTTTCGGAACCTGATCACCTTCGACGACGAGGACATCAACACCGAGTACAGCTCGTTGATGTCCAAGGTAATGTCCAACGGCAACGAGCGGATCAAGTTTCCGATCAACGAGCCGGCGGTGGGCAAGAAGAAGTCGCAGATCGAGGAATACCTGGACTACTACGGCGGCCCCGGCGTGCAGCACATGGCGCTCGAGACCGATGACATAGTCCACACGGTGAGCGCGCTGCGCGACCGCGGCGTGGAGTTCATGAAGGCGCCCGCGAGCTATTACGCCGACCTTCAGCAGCGTGTGGGCGAGATCGACGAGGATCTCAACACGCTCCAGGACCTGGGCATCCTCGTGGACCGGGATCCCGACGGCTATCTGCTCCAGATCTTCACGCGCAACCTGGAGGATCGCCCGACGCTCTTTGTCGAGATCATCCAGCGGAAGGGCGCTCGCAGTTTCGGCAAGGGAAATTTCCGCGCGCTGTTCGAAGCCATCGAGCGCGAACAGGCGCTGCGCGGCAACCTCTAGGTCAGGATCCCCGCATGCCCATCTACCACACCCTCGGCACGGTGCCGCGCAAGCGGCACACGGCCTTTCGCAAGCCGGGCGGCGGCATCTACGCTGAAGAGTTGATGGGCCACGAGGGGTTCACCGGGACATCGTCGCTGTTGTACCACGTGCATCCGCCCACGACGGTCAAATCGGTCCGCCGCATCAAGGAAACCGCGTTCGAGGCCGATCCTGATCAGACGCTGCGACACAGGCATTTTCTCACGGCGCGCGCGCGCAAGGGCGGAAGCCCGACGCTGGACCGCATTCCGATGCTGTTCAATCAGGACGTCGCGATGTCGTATGTGGAACCCGATCGCGAGGACGACCACTTCTATCGCAACGCGCAGTCGGACGAGCTTGTGTACGTCGCGAAGGGAGCGGGCACACTCGAATCGGTATTCGGCAATCTGACGTTCGGGGAAGGCGACTACCTCGTGATCCATCGGGGCATTCTCCATCGCTACCGCTTCGACGCGGCCGCCGAGAAGCCCAAGCTGCTGATCATGGAGAGCCGCGGACACATTCGCTGGCCCAAGCGTTATCGCAATGAGTTCGGTCAGCTCAAGGAGGGGGCGCCGTACTCCGAGCGCGACATTCGGCGGCCGACCCACGTCGAGCCGCACGACGAGATGGGCGACTTCCGCCTGCTCGTGAAGCAGTACGACGGGATCAACGAGCTGGTGCTCGACCATCATCCGTTCGACGTCGTCGGCTGGGACGGATACTTCTATCCATGGGCGTTCAACATCCGCGACTTCGAGCCCATCGTGGGACGCATTCACCAGCCGCCGCCCGTGCATCAGACGTTCGAGGGCGACGGATTCGTCGTCTGCTCCTTCTGCCCGCGGCCGTATGATTTCGACCCGAATGCGGTCCCCGCGCCGTACAACCACAGCAATGTGGATTCGGACGAGGTGCTCTACTACGCCTCGAGCGAGTTCATGAGCCGCAAGGGCATCGAGTTCGGCAGCATCACGCATCACCCCGACGGCATTCCACACGGCCCGCATCCGGGCCGCGCCGAAGCGTCGATCGGCGCCAAGGAGACCAACGAGCTCGCGGTGATGATGGACAGCTTCCGTCCATTGAAAGTCGCGAAACAAGCGCTGGCGATCGAAGATCCGAATTACCACAAGAGCTGGATCGACGCGCAGCACGCGGGGTTTAATCCGCCAACGACATAGGAGACAGGAGACAGCGGTGAGGAGACAGTGGCGTTCATGCCCTTACTGTCGCCTATC
>JAICSD010000390.1 GCA_025937075.1 Vicinamibacteria bacterium
CGGACGGAAATGCACCGAGGGTCGCAGCACGAAGCGAAGCGAGCCTTCCCCTTCCACGACGTGATACGTGAGGTGGACGCTGTTCTGCCCGTGCGGCATGACGATGCGCTTCTCGATGGTGAAGCCGTCGATGCGGTACACCCAGACAGGGAGGCCCAGCTCGAGTCTGAATTCGGCGAGGTGCTCGTTGCGATCGGCGGCGTTCGGACCGGCAACTTCGTCCTCGTCGCCGAGCCAGATCACGCGGCGGT
This sequence comes from Vicinamibacteria bacterium, assembly GCA_025937075.1. Next base: position 252 of record JAICSD010000390.1, read on the forward strand.
CCGGCAGACGCACGCGTTCGAGGAGGTGGTTCAGCATGACGAAACGGCCGAGCGGCGCAGGCAGCGCGGCAATCAGGAGTCCGTGATACCGCCGCGTCATCACGCCGGCCACAGTGCCCGACGCGTAGCCGCCCAGACCATTCGTGACCAGCCACTCGCGCCGCGGCGGGCGCTCGCCCGCATCCGCCGCTTCCTCTTCACGGTCGCGCGGGCGCTCAATCGTCCGCGTCAGGTTCGCCATCGCTCTCGTGCTCTCTCGGAACAGGCGTGAAGAACAGCGCGCAGCGTCCCGGGATCAGCCAGCGCGCATCCGGGTCCAGCTCCCGCGTGCCCTGGCCTCCGTAGCGCGGGTCTTCGCTGCTCCACGCCAGCGTCCATCGGGTCCCTGCCGGCGGGGCGAGCAGCGGTTCGCGCGCCGGCGTGAAATCGAGGTCGCAATCCAGGTTGATGACGATCAGGCGATCGCCTCGAGCGGGATCGATGTAGCGCAGCAGGAACGCGCCGGGCCCGAGCACCGCGCCTTCCGGCCTCAGCGTTCCTGCGCGCGCCAGCACCGGATCGTTCCGGCGCAGCGCAAGCAGGTCGCAGTGCAGCGCATATGCTGCAGCATTCCGCTGACGCTCGCTGAAATCCAGCTTGCACGCAGCATAGGTTTCCGGTGCCGTAGGCGCGGCCAGCGCGCGCTGAACACGGGCATCCTTGATGCTGGGAAACTGCCCGAGAAACTCGCGGCGGCCTTCTCGCACCGAGGCACCCAGCTTGCCGGCATGGTCCGCAAAGTAGAGGAACGGCCGCGACGAGCCGAACTCCTGACCCTGAAACAGCATCGGCGTTTGCGGCCCGAGAAGGAGCCATGCCGTGAGGGCGCGGTACGCCGCCGGCGAGGTCATCTGGTGAAGCCGTCTGCCGAAGGCGGAGTTCGCCACCTGATCGTGATTCTCGAGGTACGAGACGAACGTGTGTGGCGCGAGATCGAGCGCCGGCGTGCCGCGGCGCTTTTTCTGCCAGGAGTACCGCTGGCCCTGATACAAGAACCCCCATCGCATGCACGAGATCAGTTCCTGCGCGGAACCCTGATAATCCGTGTAGTACGCTTCCCGCCGCCCCGTCAACGCTGCCACCGCCGTGTGATGCCCATCGTCGTTCCAGAGCGCATCCACGGCGAAGCCGCCTTCGTCCAGCGGCCGCACGAGGCGCGTCTCCTGCGGCTCGTTCTCCGCAACGATCAGAATCGATCGCGAACCCGCGGCCGCACGCGCGCGCGCAATGATTGAGGCAATCACGTGCTCGCTCGACCCATCCCTGATGTCCTGAGTCGCGTCAAGACGCAGACCGTCCAGGTGGAACTCGCGGATCCAGTAGCCGGCGTTCTCGACGAAGTACTCGCGGACCGGCGGCGGCCCCTCGAAGTTGATCGCGCGCCCCCAGTCATTCGTGTACTTGTCCGTGAAGTAGTCCGGCGAAAACCCCTCGAGAGAGTTCCCATCGGGTCCGAGATGGTTGTAAACGACGTCGAGGATGACGCCCACGCCGAGGGCGTGAGCGCGATCCACGAACCGCCGCAGGTCGTCCGGCGTCCCGTAGATGTGTGCGGGCGCGTAGAGATCGACGCCGTCGTAGCCCCAGCCAAATGCGCCGGCCGCTTCGGCGACCGGCATCAGCTCGACGATGGTGATGCCGATGCGCGCAAGCTCCGGCAACTGCGCCATCGCGGCAGCCCACGTGCCCTCGGGCGTGAACGTGCCGGTGTGAAGCTCGTAGATCACGTGTCCGTCGCGCTGCACACCGCGCCAGTCCGCATCCGTCCACTGGAACGCATCGGGATCGATGTACTGGGACGGCCCGTGCGGTCCGTCGGGCTGCGCTCGCGACGCCGGATCGGGGCGCAGGCGTTCGCCGTCGAGTCGAAAGGCGTACGTCTGACCCGCGCGCGCGTTCGCGTCGAGCGCGGCAAAGTGCCCGCTTGCCTCGCGTTCCATCGGGACGATGCGGGCGTCGGGCCCGGAGCCGCAGACGACATCGACCGTCCTGCATGCGGGCGCCCATACGCGAACGTGTGCACCGCCATCGGGCTGCAGTTCCGCACCCACACTGAGTCGCCGGCGGACGCCGGCTGTCCGGATCGTCGCCATCAGCGCTGCGCGCGGCGGCGCTCGCGCCCGGTGAGACGTGCGATCTCGGCGGTGAGGACGCGCGGTTCGACAGGCTTGGGAAGATCGCGCTGTGCGTCGGACAACAGACGGCGCACGTCTTCGTCGGTCCTCGACATCGTCGTCAATGCGAGCGCGGGAATGCGGCCGCCGCGCTCGCTCTCGAGCGACGGGACTTTCGCGACGAGTGCGTAGGAGTCGCGCTCGGGGAAGCTGCTGTCGCTGACCAGCACGTCGGGCCGCCACACTTCGAGCACCTCGAGCGCTTCGGCCACAGAGCCCACGAGCCGCACCGTCGCGCCCCGCTGCTCGAGGACGACCCCGAGCAGCTCGCGCGCGTCACGGTCACGATCGAGCAGCAGCACGCGGACGCCATCGAGCGGAGCGGACGTCTCGGGTCGAGCAGCCGGCGCGGCCACCGTGTGCGCGTCTTGATCCTCGGCATGCAGCGGCAACCGCACGGTGAAGACCGCGCCGCGGTTGCCGTCGCCATTGCACGCCTGAATGTCGCCGCCATGGCGTTCCACCAGGTCGCGCACGAGCGAGAGACCAACGCCCAGACCGCCCGCCACCCTCGTCGGCGACGAATCAGCCTGCGTGAACCGATCGAAGACGCGCGGCAGGAAATCGGGCGCAATGCCCGGTCCCGTGTCGCGAACCGTCACGCACGCCATCTCGTTCGTTTCGAGTGAAACGTGAACCGTCCCGTGCAGCGGCGTGAACTTGATCGCGTTGGCCAGCAAGTGCCACACGATCTGACGAAGTCTGTCCGCGTCGCCGCGAACGATGACGGACTCGACCGTGAGCTCGGCGCTGACCTGCACATCTTTCGCCTGTGCCGTCGTGGACACCGATGCGATCGCTTCACGCACGATGGTATGCAGTGAGACCGGACGGAAATCGATCCTGAGCTTGCCCGTGAGCGACTTCGAGACGTCGAGCAGATCGGAGGTGAGCTGCGCCTGCAGCCGCACGTTGCGCTCGATCGATTCGAACGCGCGCGATCGCGTCGACGCGTCGAGCGTTCCGGTGCGAATCAGGTGCACCCAGCCGAGCACGGCGTTGAGCGGCGTCCGCAGCTCGTGCGAGATCGTCGCAAGGAATTCGTCTTTCAGGCGGTTGGCGGCCTCGCCCTCGAGGCGGGCCGCGTGCGCGATCCGCGCGTCGCGCTCCGCGTTGCGCGTCGAGCGCCGCAGCTCGGCCACGAGCGCGATCAGCAGCAATCCCTGCACGAGAAAGAGCGCGAGATGCGTCTCGACGGCCGGAGAAGCGGCCTCATCGGCGATCGCCGCGCCGAAGATCGCGCCGAGCACGGTCACGCCGAGGGCTGTCCCTGTCCCCGCAAGCCACGCGCTGCCAAGCACGGTGACACTGAGGAGCAGGAACAATCCCCCTTCGTCGATCACCTGTGACGTGCGCGCGAGCATGATGACGATCAGCAGCGCCGAGAGTGCAACGAATTGACGGACGGCGACAGGCAGCGTCGGAAATGAATACGAACCTGTGCCCCTCGCCATGCGGTCCTCACCCGTTCACTGACCGCAACCTCTTGCGGCCATCCCAGCCATAGCTGTCGCAACGCGCGTGCCACCGCGCAGTACGGGCTAGGTAGAAGAACGCGGATTGGGATCGTCAGGAGCGGGTGGTGGCTCGGGCAGCGGCGGAGCGAGCTCACCGAGGACCTCATCGATGAGGCCGTACTCCTTCGCTTTGGCGGCGTCGAGGTAAAAGTCCGTCCGCTTCGTGTCCCGGATGATTTGACGGAGAGGTTTTCCGGATCGCTCGGATAGAATCCGGTAGATCTGGCTCTGCATTTGCTTCAAACGGTCGAGGTGTTGCGCGGCGGCCGTGGTCGATTGCCAGCCAGCCCATTTCGCGGGTTCGTGAATCATGATCCAGGAGTGCGGAAACGCGAGGCGGCGCCCCGGGCTGGCCGCCTGCAGGACGACGCTGCCCATCGAGTACGCCATCCCCTGGACCACAATGGTGATCTCGACGCCACGCTGTACGAGGTGGCGGAC
>JAICSD010000474.1 GCA_025937075.1 Vicinamibacteria bacterium
AGTAGTTCGATCACGCTTCGACTGCCGCCCGTGTTCTCGGTGATCCGCGGCCGGATGCGAGTGATGCCGCCACGAAGGTCGCCGCGGAGACGACCACCAGGACGACTATTCCCTGCGCTGCCCACCAGGCATCCCATCTCGTCGTGATTGGGGCGATCAGCACGAAATGCGTGGCCAGCGTTGCTGCTGCCGCGAGCAGTCCAAACCGCACGATGACGAACACGAGGATGGCGATCGAGCACCGCGAACGTCATGCCGCTCACGGTTAGCGGCGGGTTGAGGGCGCTGACGTTGTTCTCCGCGCCGACCGGTACGAGGGCGCGCGGGCTCGTGCGATACCAGAAGAACGTCGTCATCGGCCCCGCGGTCGTGCGCGGCCGCGAGGCCGGCGCAGATCTGACGCGCCAGCTCGATCGCGCGGTCCTGCGGGAAGCGGCCGATGCGGCGGAGCAGCGACGCGAGATCTTCCCCGTCCACGTACTCCATCGCGAGGAACGTGTGCCCCTCGAAGCCCTCGACGTCGTACACGCGGCAGACGTTGGGATGTGACACCTGCCGCGCCATGCGTACTTCCGCGTGCAGTTGAGAGAGCCGCACCGCATCACGGTCGACGGCTTCGGGCAGGAACTTGAGGGCGACCGGCTGCGCGAGCCGCAGGTCGTCGGCGCGATAGACTTCGCCCATTCCGCCGCGGCCCGTGCGTTCGATGATCCGGTAGCGGCCGTCGAGGACGACGCCCGGCGCGAAGCGGCCGTGGTCGATCGCGTCGCTGCTCGTGAGCCAGCCGCTGCTCGAGCTGAGCGGCTTTGGTCCGGGACTCAGGGGATCAGACGGGCGCGCCTGGGACGACGCGTCGTTGGCGCTCACGGTCGCGGCTGCACCCGCGAGGCGCGTGACCTCCGAGTCCGCGAGCCGCGTCGAGCCGGCATGCCAGGGGACCCGCTGTATGGCAGGTGGGACACGTGTCGAACCGCTCGTCCACATGCGATCCGCAGGAGGGACAACGCGGCACGCGCAGGATTATAGCGACGAGGGCGGTGCATTAGTCCTACTCTTTGATATACTTGCGCCAGTCACCCTGCATCGCTCAGTGGACACGGTCCAGATTCCCAACCGGTCGCTGTTCCGCCAGCCTGAGGTCTGCGAGATCGCGCAGCTTCAGTCCTACGTGCTGCGATCGTGGGAGGCGGAGTTTCCCGACCTCGGCGTCGCGAAGACCCAGGGCGGTCCGCGAGTGTACCGCCGCAACGACGTCGAGCGGGTGCTGCGCATCAAGCACCTGCTGTTCGTCGAAGGCCTGACGCTCGCCGGCGCGCGTCGGCGGATGCAGGAGGAGCAGGGGACGGCCGATGCCGACGCGAGCGCGCTCGACGCTCTGCTGACGCGCGACGCGCGCGAGCGCATCGGTCAGGTTCGCCAGTCGCTGCGGGAGCTGGCGGCGATGCTCGCGCAGAAGCCCGGCACCAACGGGGAGTTTCATCTCGCGGCGCCCGCGCCGCGTCACTCGAAGTCGAAGCCTTCCAAACCCGCTCGCCGCGCGCGGTAGTCGTTCGGGATGTAGCGCAGCCTGGTAGCGCACCTGACTGGGGGTCAGGGGGTCGCTGGTTCGAATCCAGTCATCCCGACCAAATCACAAACGAGAACGTACGGCTCGGCCTCAGGCATTGCCGTCCGCTCGTTCCACAGCTTGCCGGTGTAGGCATGCATCGAGCCATGCGACGACGTCCCGCGTGACTTCGTCGCGATTTATCTCGTTCAGCAGTTCGTGTCGAGCCTCCGGATCGAGCAGTACGGTCACGTCCCGAGCGCCGCTCTTCTTGATTGCTACCGCCAACCGCTCGAGCCCCCGGCCATGTCGGCCGACGGGATCGCGCGTTCCGCCGACAACCAAAATGGGCAGCGGTGCCGGCAGATCCCGGATTTACGTTGTGACGCCAGCAACGTGGATCTCTCCTCGAGCGCAGATCCGCGGACGTGCTGCCGTATAGCTGTGCTGCGCGACCGCCGCCGCAAACAGCGCTAGACTTCGCCGATGACGGTCCTTCGGGTCATCGTCTTCGCAGCCATCTGCACGGTCAGCCTCGCTGAACCGGCACGCGCGCAGGGTGCAGGCTCCGATGAAGGCTGGGTGGTCGCGGTGTACCCGGTCCTCGTCTGGGTGCCGCTCGGCATCGACATCGATGTCGACGTGCCGCCATTCGAAGGCGATGGCGGTAGAGCGGGCAACATCGCCGACAGCCGGTTCGATGGCGCGTTCTTCGGCGGCGTGACCGCATCGAATGGCGTGTGGCGCATCGAAGGCTATGGCATATGGGCCGGCTTCGGCGGCACTCGCCCCGACCGACCGTTCCTCGACGTCGATATCGATCTCATTTACGGCGACGCCAGGCTCGGGCGGAGAGTCGCGCCCGATCTGTTCGTGACAGCAGGGGTGCGGCGCGTTGCCTTCGAGTACGACGTCACGCTTGCCGACCTGCCGCACTTTGCACGCAAGCCAGGCATCTGGGATCCGATTGTAGGGATCGGCTGGCATCGTATCGGCCCGACCGTGGAGTGGCACGCGTCGATCGATGCCGGGGGGTTTGGCGTCGGCGCCGATGTCGATCTCGGTGGGGAGTTCCGCGTGGACTGGAAGCCCCTGCGGCACTTCGGTCTCACCGCGGGGTACAACCTCCTGTATCTGAAGGTTTCCGACTCTGTAGCGGGCAGGACCTTGACACTGAAGCCGACACTGCAAGGTCCCTCGGCGGGCATTGGGTTTTACTTCTGATTTTTCGTTTCACGAAGGCGCGAGACGTTCCACGTCACCGCGAACGAACATCCGGCGCCGCATATACCTCACGCTCGAACCCGCGCAGCACCCTCAGCGCGCGTGGATCGTAATAGGGCAGCACCTGCATCAGCACCACCGCCGCGATCGAGTGCTGCGGATCGATCCAGAAGTGCGTGTTGAAAATGCCGCCCCAGCTGAGACTGCCGGCTGATCGGAAGCCCGCGGCAGCCGGCCGGCCTTCGATCTGGAACCCGAAGCCGAACCTGTCCTTGCCGGCGCCGAAAGGGAAGGGCCGCGCGACAGAGACGTCGCTGCTCGACTGCTCGCCAACGGTGAGCGCGCCGATTTCATTCGACGCCATGAGCTGAATGGTGCGCTCGCTCACGAGGTGCCTGCTTCCCACGCGACCGCGATTCAGGAACAGCTGCATGAAGCGCGCGTAATCCGCCGCCGTGGAGAACAGGCCGCCGTCGCCGTGCACGGGCGACTGGAGCGCCGCAGGATTCGGGGATTCGCGGAGC
>JAICSD010000040.1 GCA_025937075.1 Vicinamibacteria bacterium
ACGCGATCTCGCTCGCCGCTGCGCCGGCTCGCGCCGGTCGCGTGGCTCGGTCGCGTGCGCTCACTCGCTCTGCAGCCCCCCGGCACCAGCCGTCCCCGCGGCCTCCCGCCCGACTTGCCGGGGGGCTTCGCCCCGCCGGACCCCCCTGCACGCGATCTCGCTCGCCGCTTCGCCGGATCGCGCCGGTCGCGTGGCTCGTTCCGCGGGCGCTCACTCGCTCTGCTGCCCAAAGGCGCCAGCCGTCCCCGCGGCCTCCCTCCATCCTGACCGGGCGGCTCCGCCCCGCCGGACCCCCCTGCACGCGATCTCGCTCGCCGCTTCGCCGGCTCGCGCCGGTCGCGTGGCTCGCTCGCGGGCGCTCACTCGCTCTGCTGCCGAAAAACGGCGGCCGTCATTTACCGGCGTACTTGCCGGGATCCGCGTCGAACTTCGTCTTGCACGACGTCGCGCAGAAATAGTACGTCTGCCCTTTGTACTCGCTCTTGCCCTTCGCTGTCTTCTCGTCGATCGTCATCCCGCAGACGGGGTCTTTCACCATGGTCGCCTCCTGCGACCCATCATAACGGCTCGACGGAGCGAGGACTCGGAGGCCGGTGAGGACTACGCCGAGAGGACGACGCGCGAACTGCCGAGGCAGCCGGCGAGCTTTCTGATGCTCTCGTCGATGGACGAGGGGAGCACGCCGCTGAAGCAGAGGCGCAGTTCCGAATCGCCGGCAGGATCCGCGTAGAACGCGGAGCCCTGCACGAACGCGACGCCGGCGGCGAGCGCGCGGTCGTACAGCGCGCTCGCGCTCACGCCCGGCGGCAGACGGCACCAGAGATACAGCCCTCCGGCCGGCCGCGCGAACCGCAGCGCTCCAGCAGGCACGTAGCGCTGGATCGCCGCGATCATCTGCGTGCATCGCTTCGCGTGTTCGGCGCGGATCGTCGCGAGGTGCGCGTCGAAGGCCCCCTGCCGCATGAGCCGCGCGACCGCGAACTGCACGAGGTTCGGCGTATGCGGGTCGAGCCGCTGCTTGATGATCGCGATCTGGTCCACGATGGACGGCGCCGCCGCAATCCATCCGAGGCGAAGGCCAGGCGCCATCACCTTCGAGAAGCTGTTGAGATAAATCACGATGTTCGCGTCGTCCAGTTCCCTCAGCGACGGCGGCGGCGGTTCCGAGAAGAACAGATCGCGATACGTGGCGTCCTCCACGATCGGCACGCGATACCGCTGCGCGAGCGACAGCACCTCCCGCCGCACCCGCACCGGCAGCGTCGTCCCGGTGGGGTTGTGGAACGTGGGATTCGTGTAAATGAGTTTCGGCCGATACCGGACGAGAAGATCCTCGAGTTCGTCCGTGTCGCCGCGAAGAATGTCCCAGCCCGTCAGCTTGGCCCCCGCCGCGCGGAACGACTGGATCGCGCCGAGATAGCCGGGGCGGTCGATGATCACCGCGTCGCCGGGATCGATCAGGCAGCGCGCAAGCAGGTCGAGGCCCTGCTGCGCGCCCGAGAGAATCAGCACGCTGTCCGACGGCACGCCGTAGCGATCCGCAATCGCTTCTCGCAACGCAGGCTGCCCTTCCGTGGGGCCGTGCCGCCACGCCGACGTGGGATCGGTTCGGAGCACGTGGTTGACGGCGTCGAGGAACGCCTCGTTGGGGAACTTGTCGATCGCGGGTTCCCCCGCCGCGAGCGAGAGCAGCCGCGCATCGGACGAATGGCGGACGATGTCGCGGAGCGTCGAGTCGCTCGTGCGGAGCGCCGCCGCGGCGATCTTCCCGCGCCAGGCGAACGGGGTTCCTTCCGGTTCGGGCGCGGCGCAGACGAAGGTGCCCCGGCCGACGTAGCCGCGGAGCAGTCCGCGCGCTTCGAGTTCCCGATACGCGCTGACGACAGTCGTGCGGCTGATTCTGAGGCGCTCCGCCAGCGCCCGCTCCGGCGGCAGACGCGAGCCGGACGGCAGCTCGCCGCTCGCGATCGCGGTTTCCAGGAGCGAGACCAGGTGACCGTAGAGGGGGCGTTGAGTCCGGACGAACTGACGTTCAATGCTCAGCATGGTTGGCGATCACATCATTACGACGGTCCGGCAATCGGTCCAATTCGTCCTTGGAAGCCCATACGAGCAGTCCAATAGCAGGCCAATGGATTGAAAAATACCCTGTCCCAAGGTTCCGGGAAAAACAGACGGCTGTCCCTTTTTTTGCAAACAAAGGGGACAGCCCCCTTTATTCCCGAAAAATGGCGGTTGTCCCCTTTTTTTGTGCGTCAGGCGGGCGCCTGGCGCGCGAGATCCTCACGGGCGAGGTCGGTGTTGATGGCGAACGCCGCCTCGGCCCCCTCGGCCGCCGCGACGACGACCCATTGGACCGCTCGTGAGGCGTCTCCGGCGACATAGAGGCCAGGCAGGTGAGTGGCCTCGTATTTCCCCGTGCGAACGGTCCCCTTGTCGTTGAACTCGCAGCCGAGTGACAGCGCGAGCTGCGATCGCTGTTCCTGTCCCGTGGTGAAGAACAGCGCACGCCGGGGAAGCGGATCGCCCGTCTCGAACACGACGCGCGCGAGGACGCCGTGCGCGCCTTCGAGCCGCGCGACGCGATCTTCACGAATGGAGATGCCAAGCCGGTCGAGCCGTGACCGCTGTCGGCCGTCCAGTTCCGCAGGACCGTCCGTGCACACGACGATGTCGCGCGTCCACGTCGTCAGTTCCAGCGCGAGGCCGTAGGCGCGCTCCCCTTTTCCAAGGACTGCCCACGGTTGATCGCGGATCTCCCACCCGTCGCAATAGGGGCAGTGGAAGACGCTGCGGCCATACAGCTCCTCGAATCCCGGAATCGGCGGGATTCGATCGACGACGCCGGTCGCAAGGAGCAGCTTGCGCGCGAGATGCGTCTGCCCCGTCGCCAGCGTGACGGAAAATCGATTCTCTCCTTCGCACGTGGCCGTCGCGACCTCGGCGTCGATCAGTTCCACCGTGTCGTACTGCTGGAGTTGGGCGCGCCCGAGGCCGAGAAACTCGCGCGGAGCGATCCCGTCCCGCGTGAGGTACCCGTGCATCGCGTGCGACGCGGCATTGCGCGGGCGTCCGCTGTCGCACACGAGCACGCGGCGGCGGCAACGGCCGAGGATGAGCGCCGCACTCAACCCCGCCGGCCCGGCGCCGACGACAATCACGTCGTATTTGTCGGGGGGCTTCGCCCCGCCGGCCCCCCCTGCACGCTCTCGCGCGCGCCGCTTCGCCGACGCGCTCCGTTCGCGTGGCTCGTTCGCTGCGCTCACTCGCGCTGCCGCAATCCTTCCTGGCTGCCTGTTCCTCATTATTGGCGGCTCGACAGCCAGGCGTTGCGCGCGCTGACCTGCTCCGGCGTCGCGTCCGGATCGATGACGAACACGATCGTCGGATCCTCGGCCAGCGTGATCGTTCCCGTCGCGGGGCCGCTGCGCCGCGTGAACGCGACGGAGATCTGATCACCCGGTTCGTGCGCACGCAGGATGTCCTGAATCTGCTGTGGAGCGGACACGGCCTTTCCGTCGAGCGACGTGATCGTATCGTCCTGTTCGAGGCCGGCTTTGTACGCGGGCGAACCGGGATCGACGAGCGTGCTGATGGTCGTGCTCCCGCCCTGCAGCGTTACGTCTCCCATCCATGCCGCTCCCGGATGCGCCTTGCGCACGGCGACGCCGACATACCGGGCCACCCGCGCGTAGTCGATCGCTTCGCGACCGGCGATGTAGCGCTTCATGAAATCCTCTGCGAATGCGCGGTCGCCGGAGACGTCGCCGAGGCGGTCGCGGACGTCGTTCAACGAGTAGGGATGGCCGACCAGACCCGGCTCGGGCCCACCCGGCTTTCCGTATGCCTTCCACATCGCACGCATGAAGTCGTCGAGCGTCACCTTGCCGTTGCTGCGCTCGCGGAGGGTCAGATCGAGGCCGGCAGCAATCGCGGCCCCATACGTGTAGTAGGAAATGAACGTGGCGTTGAAATTGGTCCGGTCGACGGCACGCGCCGCATCGACGAATGGAGCCATGCGGCTCATGTCGACCGCCGAACGGAACTGGCGGCCGGATCCATTGACGACCGCGTTGGCGTTCTGGCCGAACCCGCTGACGGCCTGCTCCGGATCCATCAGGCCGGCGCGCGCCAGGATCAACGGACCGTAGTACTGCGTGAAGCCCTCCGCCAGCCACAGCGAATCGGTCATGTTCGCTGCTTCGAAATTGAATGGCTCGAGGCCCGCCGGCCGGATGCGTTCGACGTTCCAGCAGTGGAAGAACTCGTGTGACGCCGTGTTGAGGGCGGTCCGCAGCGCGCGGCCGGTCAAGACGGTGCTGTTGCGGTGCTCCATGCCGTCGCCCGAGTTGGTCGGCAGATAGTCGGCGAGAAACGTGTACGTGCCCGGCTCGTACTGCGGGAACTCACCGTATACGGCGGCGGCTTCGTTGACGATCTTCTGCAGTCCGCCGGCATACTGATCGACCTCTTCTGGCGACGCGTCCGCGTGCACGGCCGCACGGATCGTGAACGTCTTGCCGTCCGGGTTCTTCACCTCGAATGACTTGAGCGTGTAGTTGCTCAGCTCTGTCGGGCTGTCGAACAGGTATTGCAGGTTCGGCGCGGTGAACGTCCACGGGTCCGTCGTCGTGAACAGTTGGGTGGCGACCTTCCACTCGAGGCCTTGCGGCGCGGTGAACGTGATTCGTATGGGCTGATCGTCCATGCCGCGCGCCCACATGAACGCCGCGGGCATGTTCAGGTGCGCGTGCTGGCGGTCGATCCCGAGATAGGTGCCGTCGACGTGGTCACCGTAGATCGTGTAGGTCATACGGACGGTCCCGTCGTGCCCGGCGACGTCCCATTCGTATGGGTTCGGCCGCGTGATCGGGAGTTCTGCGCCCGCGCCGTTGAACGCATGGACGTCGTACACGTTCTTCGCGAACTCGTGCAGCGCGTATCGGCCGGGTGACGATCGGCTCATACGGGCCTGCAGCGTGCCGCTTGCCACGCGCGTCCACGTCACGTCGACCTTCGCGATGTGATGCTCGGGCGCCGGGAACGAAATCGTGTAGACGACCGGGGCGTTCGTGTTCTGCGGTGCCGCGCCGGCGGCCATCAGGAGCGTCGTCACGAAACACATCGAGCGCATTCGCATGCGACATCCTAATCTCCGAACTCCCAACGCCCAACTCCCAACGCCCAACTCCCAACGCCCAACGCCGAATCGTTTGCTGACTCGTTGGGAATTCCGTCGGGAATCGGGAATTGGAAGTCGGGAATTGCGCGCGGCGACGCCGCGCGTGATTGACAACCTTGTGAAAAGTTTCACATCATAGGGCCGCGTTTTTCCCGGCGTGCGAACGTCACGGTGCCCACTTGCGCACACCGTTCGTGGATGCAAAACGGTTCCGTTGGTATAGGCTTACGTTTTTGGGGAGCACGCGGACGTCCAGACGATGAGTCAAGTCTTTCACCGCAGCGCCAATTACTGGTCCCGAGCGAGCATTGTCGGGATCATTCTCTTTCTGGGCTTCCTCGCATTTGCCGTCGTGTCGATCTCGTGGTCCGGCTACACGACCGGCCAGAGCGTGACGGTCGATCAGCCGGTCCAGTTCAGCCATGCGCATCACGTCGGATCGATGGGCATCGACTGCCGCTACTGCCACACGAGCGTGGAGGAGTCCGCGTTCGCCAACATTCCTCCGACGAAAACGTGCATGAACTGCCACTCGCAGATCTGGACGAACGCTCCGATCCTGGAGCCCGTTCGCGCCAGTTTCCGTGAGAACCGGCCACTGACCTGGTGGCGCGTCCACGATCTGCCCGACTTCGTGTACTTCAACCACAGCATCCACGTCGCCAAAGGCGTGGGCTGCGCGACCTGTCACGGGCCGGTGGATCGGATGCCGCTGATGCTTCAGGAGAACTCGCTTCAGATGAGCTGGTGCCTGAACTGCCATCGCAATCCGGCGAAGTACGTGCGGCCCAAAGAAGAAGTCTTCAACATGGAATGGCAGCCGCCGTCCAACGACCCGGGACTCGGCGAGCGCCTCGTGAAGGAATACAAGATTGCGGACGTCCGGCAGCTGACCAGCTGCTCGACGTGCCACCGGTGAGAGAAACCCTCGCCGGTCTCCAGTCGCCAGTTCTGGACACCGAGCGGGCCTGGCAACTGCTGACTGGCAACCGTCAACTGGCAACTGATAACCGGCAGCTGGTTACTGGCTACTGACACGAGCGGATTCCCGGGAACTGGCGACTGGTTACTGGCTACTGACTTATGGATTTTTCTGCGATTCGTTCGCGCCTGGCGAGCACCGAGGGACGCCTCTTCTGGCGGAGCATCGGTGAGCTGGCCGATACGCCACAGTTCCGGGAATATCTCCACCGCGAGTTTCCCGAACAGGCGGCCGAATGGAATGACCCGAAGGGGCGGCGTGAGTTCCTGAAGCTCATGAGTGCGTCGCTCGCACTCGCCGGCGTGGGCGCCTGCGTGAAGCAGCCGCCCGAAAAAATCATTCCGTACGTCACGCAGCCTGAGGAAATCGTCCCCGGCAAGCCGCTGTTCTTCGCGACCGCCTATCCGTTTGGCGGGATCGGTATTCCCGTCCTCGTGGAGAGTCACGAGGGCCACCCGACGAAGGTCGAGGGCAATCCCGAGCACCCCACCAGCCTTGGCGGAACCGATATCTTCGCGCAGGCGGCGATCCTTCAACTGTACGACCCCGATCGGGCCAAAGTGGTCACGGGCCGCGGCGAGACGCGCAGCTGGAACGAGTTTCAGTCCGCGCTGCGGGTCGAGCTGCTTCAGCAGAAATCCAAGGGCGGGACGGGGCTGCGGTTCCTGACCGAGGCGATGACCTCGCCCACGATCGCCGAGCAGGTTTCTCTCATTCAGCAGGCGTTCCCGAGCGCGAAATGGCATCAGTGGGATCCCATCGCGCGCGATGCCTCGCGGATGGCCGCGCACGGCGCGGCCGGCGCGCCCAGCGACGCGCGCTACCACTTCGACAAGGCGGATGTCGTCGTCTCGCTCGAAGCTGATTTCCTCTGCGGCGCGTTGTCGGTGCCGGCGCAGAAAGCATTCGCCGCCCGGCGCCGCTTCACGGACGACAAGAAGGATCTGAGCCGCCTCTACGTCATCGAGAGCACGCCGTCATTGACCGGCGCGCGGGCGGACCACCGGCTGCCGCTCAAGGCTTCGGAAATCGAGGCGTTCTCCGCCGCGCTCGCCGCTGCCGTCGGCGCGGGGGGCGCGCAGGCGTCCTCGACGACCTTCTCGATTCCCACCGCGCAGAAATGGATCGCCGCGGTCGCCAAAGATCTTCAGGCGAGCCGCGGAAAATCCATCGTCATCGCAGGCGACTACCAGCCGCTCGCGGTGCACCAGCTCGCGCACGCGATGAACCAGGCGCTCGGGAATGTCGGCGCCACGGTCGAATATCTGCCGACGGTCGAAATCAATGCGACCAACCAGCTCGCGTCGCTCCGCGATCTCGTCGAGGCGATGAACGCGGGGCAGGTGGAGATGCTGGTGATCGTGGGCGCGAACCCGGTGTTCACCGCCCCCGCGGACGTGAATTTCCACGATGCGCTCGGCAAAGTGGGCTTTTCGGTTCACCATTCGCTCTACTACGACGAGACGTCCCGCTACTGCACGTGGACGATCCCGGCCGCGCACGCCTTCGAAAGCTGGGGCGACGTCCGCGCGCTCGACGGCACGGTCACGATCATGCAGCCGCTCATCGCGCCTCTCTACGAAGGGCGCACCGAGACGGAACTCTTCGGCTGCTTCATCGACGCGCAGAACAACCGCTCGGCGCACGATCTCGTCAAGGATTACTGGACGCGCGCCCACGCGAAGCAGGTCGGCAGCTGGACGATCACCGACCCCAAGGGGCAGCCGTTCCACAGCCCCGAGAGCTTCTGGAAGCACGCGCTGCACGACGGGTTCATTACTGGAACCGCGGCCAGCGCGACGCCTCCGGCGGGAGCGTCGCCCGCTCCCGCGGCTGCCAATGCCCAACCTCCAACCTCCAACCTCCCAAATCCGCCCGCGAACGCCGCGAGCGGTGGCATGGAGATCATCTTCCGCCCCGACCCCACCATCTGGGACGGCCGCTTCGCCAACATCGGCTGGCTGCAGGAGCTGCCCAAGCCGTTCTCCACGATTACCTGGGATCCGTCGGCGTGGATTGGCCGCAAATACGCCATCGACCATCAGCTCGAGGACGGCGACCTCATCGAGCTCAAGTACCGCGGCAAGAGCGTCACCCTGCCCGTGTGGCCAATTGACGGCCATCCCGAAGGCAGCGTGACGGTGTTCCTCGGCTATGGGCGCAAGGCCACCGGCCGCGTCGGCACGCCCGCAGACGACGTCGCGAAGGGCTTCGACGTGTTCCCGCTTCGCACCTCCGATGCACTGTGGTTCGACAACGGCCTGGAGATCTCGAAGGTCGGCCGGCGTTATCTGCTCGCGCGCGTGCAGGAGCATCACCTGATGGAGGGGCGCGCGCCGATCCGCATGGCGACGCTCGAGGAATACAAGGACGAGGGCACGAAGGTCATCCAGAAGCAGGGAGAGAAACCGCCGCGCGCGCTCTCGATCATTCCGGAATGGGAATACAACAGCTACCGCTGGGCGATGGCGATCGACCTCGCGACGTGCACCGGCTGCAGCACCTGCACCATCGCCTGCCAGAGCGAGAACAACATTCCCGTCGTCGGCAAGGAGCAGGTGGACAAGGGACGCGAGATGCACTGGATTCGGGTGGACCACTACTACGTGGGCAATCCGCTCGAACCCGAAACCGTCGAGTCGCATCATCAGCCGCGGCCGTGCATGCAGTGTGAAACGGCGCCGTGCGAGCTGGTCTGCCCCGTCGGCGCGACGACGCACAGCTCGGAAGGGCTGAACGACATGGTCTACAACCGCTGCGTCGGCACGCGGTACTGCTCGAACAACTGCCCCTATAAGGTGCGGCGCTTCAACTTCCTGCTGTATCAGGACTGGGACACGCAAAGCCTCTATCCGATGCGCAATCCGGACGTGACCGTCCGGAGCCGCGGCGTCATGGAGAAGTGCACGTATTGCGTGCAGCGCATCAACTACGCGCGCATCGCGGCCAAGCGCGACGACCGCCGCATCCAGGACGGCGAGGTCGTGCCGGCGTGCGCGGCGGCGTGCCCGTCCGACGCGATCGTGTTCGGCGATCTCAATGACCCGAACAGCCGTGTGAACAAGCTGCGCGCCCAGCACCGCAACTACGGCGTGCTCGAGGAACTCAATACGCGTCCGCGCACGACATATCTCGCCGACGTCCGCAACCCGAATCCGGAGATCGACGGCGAGCGCGGATCATCCAAGCTGGCGGCTGAGTAACTGATGGACCCGAAACCCGCTACGTATCCTGTCGCTCCGCTCATCGAGCCGGGCCACACGTTCGAGTCGATCACCGACAAGATCAGTGCGGTCGTCCTCTCGGGACGCCAGCCGCTGTTCTGGTTCGTCGTCCTCGGCTTCGGGATGCTGCTGACCGGCATGCTCGGGATGGCCATCGCGTGGCTGCTGCTGCGCGGCGTCGGCATCTGGGGCGTCAACATCCCCGTCGGGTGGGGCTTCGCGATCATCAACTTCGTCTGGTGGATCGGCATCGGCCACGCCGGGACGCTCATTTCCGCGATCCTCCTGCTGCTCAAGCAGGGCTGGCGCACCTCGATCAACCGTTTCGCGGAAGCGATGACGATCTTCGCGGTCATGTGCGCGGGCCTGTTCCCGCTCGTGCACACCGGGCGTCCGTGGCTGGCCGCGTACTGGCTGTTCCCGTATCCCAACAGCATGTCGATCTGGCCGCAGTTCAGAAGCCCGCTGATCTGGGACGTGTTCGCGGTCTCGACCTACTTCACCGTCTCGCTGATCTTCTGGTATACGGGGCTCATCCCCGATCTGGCGACGCTGCGCGACAAGGCGAAGAACCGGGTCGCCAAGGTGATCTACGGCATGTTCTCGCTCGGCTGGCGCGGATCCGGCCGCCACTGGCAGCGCTACGAGCACATCTACCTGCTGCTGGCGGGTCTGTCGACGCCGCTGGTGCTGTCCGTCCATACCGTCGTCAGCTTCGACTTCTCGATCGGGATCGTCCCCGGCTGGCACACGACGATCTTCCCGCCGTATTTCGTGGCCGGCGCGATTTACGACGGGTTCGCGATGGTGCTCACGCTCGCGATCCCGATCCGGGCGGTGTACCACCTCGAGGACTTCATCACGACGCGGCACCTCGAGAACATGGCGAAGGTGACGCTGGCCACGGGGCTGATCGTGGCCTACGGCTACACGTCCGAAGTGTTCTTCGGGTGGTACAGCGCGAACAAGTACGAAGGGTTCATGATCTGGAACCGCATGACCGGTCCCTACTGGTACATGTACTGGACCCTGATCTTCTGCAACATCATTTCGCCGCAGTGGCTGTGGTTCAAGAAGGTGCGGACCTCGCCGTTCCTGCTGTTCTGCGTCGCGATGGTGGTCAACGTCGGCATGTGGCTCGAGCGGTTCGTGATCGTCGTGGTCAGCCTGCACCGCGACTTCGTGCCCGCCGCCTGGGGCATGTACCACGGGACGAAGTGGGACTACATGACGTTCTTCGGAACGGTCGGCTTCTTCCTGACGATGTTCTTCCTGTTCATCAGGGCGCTGCCCATGATCTCGATCTTCGAGATGCGCACGCTCGCGCCCGGCGCGAAAATTCCGGCCACGGAGGGACACTGATGGCCACGGCTTCCGTTTACGGACTGCTGGCGGAATTCGATACGCCCGCGGATCTCGTCGCCGCGACCAGGCGGGTGCACGCGGAAGGCTACCGGAAGATCGACACCTTCTCGCCGTTTCCCGTCGAGGAAGCGTGGGAGGCGATGCACCATCACGACAAGCGGCTGTCGCTCATCGTGCTGCTCGGCGGTCTGACGGGGATGGTGAGCGGCTACGGCCTCGAGTACTGGGTCCACACGATGGCGTACCCGGTGAACGTCGCCGGCAAGCCGCTCAACAGCTGGCCGCAGTTCATCCCCGTGACGTTCGAGATGACCGTCCTCTTTGCCGCGATCTCGGCGCTGCTCGGGATGATCGTGCTCAACGGCCTGCCGATGCCGTACCATCCGGTGTTCAACGTCGAACGGTTCGCGCGCGCCAGCCAGGACAAGTTCTTCCTGCTCATCGAGTCCGCGGATCCGAAGTTCGATCACAGCGGAACGCTGGAGCTGCTCAAAGGGCTCAATCCGAGTGAGATCAATGAAGTTGAACCGTAGCGCGGACTGCGGCGTGCGGAGCGCGGGGCGCCGCGGACGGCTTGCGGCGGCGCTGCTGCTGGTCGCCGCGGCCGCGACCGGGTGCCGGCAGGACATGCACAACCAGCCGAAATACATTCCGCTGCGCGACAGCGAGTTCTTCACGAACGGCTCGAGCGCGCGTCCGCTGCCGGAGGACACCGTCGCGCGGGGCACGCTCGAAGACGACGCGGCGTTCTACACCGGCAAGGAAAACGGCCAGCCGGTCACGGAACTCCCGATCCCGCTCACGCAGCAGCTCCTCGATCGCGGCGAGCAGCGCTTCAACATCTACTGCGCGCCCTGCCACGATCGGTCGGGCAGCGGGGACGGCATGATCGTGCGCCGCGGCTACAAGCAGCCGCCGTCGTATCACATCGATCGCCTGCGGCAGGCGCCGATCGGGCACTTCTTCGACGTGATGACGAACGGCTTTGGCGCGATGCCGGACTATCGCGCGCAGGTCCAGCCGCGCGATCGATGGGCGATCGCGGCGTACATCCGCGCCCTTCAGCTGAGCGAGCACGCGGCGGAATCCGACGTGCCGGCGCAGGATCGGGCGAAGCTCTCCCAGCCGCCGGCGGCACAGCGCGGCGAGGGAGCGGTCAGACACTGATGAACAGTTACGCGCTCACCACGGATTCCGCGGTCTTCGACAGCCTTCAGCGGCGAGGACTCCTCGTCGGCGTTGCGGGTCTGGTCATCGGCGGCATCGGCGCCGCCCTGCAGCCCTCGCAATTGTGGCCGTCGTGGCTGATCGGCTTCATGTTCTGCCTCGGCATGACGCTCGGGTCGCTCGCCATGCTGATGCTCAACCACATGGTCGGCGGGCTGTGGGGCATGTCGACGCGGCGACTGTTCGAAGCCGGCAGCCGGCTGCTGCCGTATTGCATCCTGCTCTTCATCCCGATCTGTTTCGTCCTGCCGAAGCTGTACGTCTGGGCGCGTCCGGGCGCCATCGCGGCGGACGAAGTGCTGGCGCACCGCGGCGTCTACTTCCACACGTGGTTCTTCCTGCTGCGGGCGGCCATCTACTTCGCGGTCTGGGGATTCTGCGCGTATTACCTGAATCGCTGGTCGGTGCAGCAGGACCGCGGGGAAGTGGCCCAGAACGAGCCCGACACGCGGCGTTTCCGCGTGATCAGCGCTCCGGGCCTGCTCCTCTACGTGGTCCTCATCAGCCTCGCCTCGATCGACTGGCTCATGTCGCTCGACGCGCACTGGTTCTCCACGATGTTCGGGTTCATCATGGTGGCAGGCCAGGGACTCGGCGCGCTGTCGTTTGCCGTCGCCGTCCTCGCGCTGCTGGTGAACACCGAACCGCTCCGGTCGTTCCTGCGCCCTGTCATGTTTCACGACCTCGGCAAGCTGATGCTCGCCTTCGTGATGCTGTGGGCGTACTTCTCGTTCTCGCAGTTCCTGATCATCTGGGCGGGGAACCTGCCGGAGGAGATCATCTGGTATCTCGCGCGCATGCGGTACGGCTGGGGATACGTCAGCGTGATCGGAATCGCCTTCGGCCACTTCGTGTTCCCCTTCTGCGTCCTGCTGTCGGCCAGCCTGAAGCGGCGGCCGCAGTCCCTGGCCCGCGTCGCGTGGTACATCGTCGCCGTCCGTCTGCTCGATCTGATCTGGATCGTCTCGCCGGAGTTCAACCAGGGGAACACGATCGGGTTCCCGGTGAGCATCGCGAACGTGTTCCTGCCGATCGGCATGTTCGGCATCTGGGTGTTCCTCTTCGCGCGCACGCTGCGCACGCAGCCGCTGCTGCCCGCCAACGACCCGTACTTCAAGGAGATGGTGCTGAATGCCTCCGGGCACTAACGCGGACGCGCACGCGCACGGCGACCTGCACAATCCTGACGTCGCGCACGAGTCGAGCGACATCAGCATCAAAGGGGTGCTGTGGTTCGTGGTGATCCTGGCCGGCACCGTCATCACGGTGCAGTTCGCAATGGCCGGGCTCATGAAGGTCTTCGAACACTACGAGGCGCGGAACGATCCTTTCGTCTCCCCGCTCGCGGCGCCGGCCGGATCGCTGCCGGCCGAGCCGCGCCTGCAGACGACGCCCTGGCAGGACCTGAAGCAGTTCCGCACCGAAGAAGAGCTCGTCCTGCACTCGTACGGCTGGATCGATCAGAAGAACGGCATCGTGCGGCTGCCGATCGACAAAGCCAAGGCGTTGCTGCTCCAGCGCGGCATTCCGGTGCGCGCGAACGCGCCGACCGATCCGACCGAGGGGACCCACCTCGATGCGACAGGTGAGTCGAACAGCGCGCGGAAGATTCCGGCGGGTCAGGCCGACATGAGCACCGGCGACACCGGGCCGAGCGGGTCGCGCGGATCCAACGCGCCGGGCGGACCCGAGGCGGGCGCGCCGGCGGCGACGGGCAACGCGCAGACGCCGCCAACCGCCGCGCGCCAGCCGAAGAAACCCGGCGGCGGCGGAACTTTTTAGCGCAGACCTGAGGTCTGCACGGGGGTGAACGTGTTGAGCAAGACCACGGCGGCGGTTGTTCTGGCAGCCGTGTTGGGAACATCGGCGGCGGCGTTCGCGCAGGGGATGGGGATGCCGGCGCCCCCGGAACTGAACCCGGTGACGAAAAAGCCGAAGATCCTCGACAACGTCGGGATCGATCAGCGCATCGGGCAGCAGTTGCCGCTCGATACGCCGTTCGTGGACGACCACGGCCGGCAGGTGCGGCTCGGCGATTTCTACGGGAAGCGGCCCGTCGTCGTGGCGCTCGCGTATTTCGAGTGCCCGATGCTGTGCACGCAGGTGTTGAACGGCATGACCGGCTCGCTGAAGACGATGAACTTCACGCCGGGCCAGGACTACGACGTGGTGGTGATCAGCATCAACCCGCGCGAAGGGCCGATGCTGGCCAAGGAGAAGAAGGCGGCGTACGTGGAACAGTTCGGCCGGCCCGAAACCGCGGACGGATGGCATTTCCTGACGGGCACGGATCGCTCGATTCACGCCGTCGCGGATGCGATCGGGTTCCGGTATGCGTACGACGAGAACATCCAGCAGTACGCGCACGCCGCGGCCATTTATGTGACGACGGCGCAGGGAGTGGTGGCGCGGTACTTCCTGGGGCTGGACTATCCGCCGAGAAGCGTGCGCTTCGCGCTGGTCGAAGCGTCGAACAACCGGCTGGGAACGGTGGCAGACCAGGTGCTCCTGCTCTGCTATAACTACGATCCGTCAACGGGCAAGTACGGCGCCGGAACGCTGGAGGCCGTGCGTATCGGAGGCGTGCTGACCGTGCTGGCGATCGTCGGATTCATCGTCGTCAGCCTGCGGCAGGAACGCGCGCGGGATGCGGCAGATGCGGCTGGCCCTGCGACGCACCATGTGCCGGGCCGTCCCTGACAGCGAGTGTCGAACTGTGATGATCCTCGGATCTCTTGATCTTTGCGGCTAATGGACCAACTTCCTCTGTTTCCGGTTGAAGCCTCGACGCAGGCAGGGCAGGTAGACGCGCTCTACTTCTTCCTCGTCGCCGTGTCGGCGTTTTTTGCCGTGCTCGTCGCCGTCCTGCTGATCGTGTTCGCGGTCCGGTTTCGGCGCCGCCGGGAGGACGAAGTCGGCGAAGCCATTCACGGATCCATCGTGCTCGAGATGGCATGGACGCTGATCCCGCTCGGGATCGCCATGTTCATGTTCGTCTGGGGCGCGCAGGTGTTCTTCCATCTCACGCGGCCGCCGCGCGGCGCGATGGAGATCTACGTCGTCGGGAAGCAGTGGATGTGGAAGCTGCAGCACGCGGACGGTGCGCGAGAAATCAACGAGCTGCACGTGCCGGCCGGGCGTCCGGTGAAGCTGATCATGGGATCTGAAGATGTGCTGCACAGCTTCTTCCTGCCGGCGTTCCGCGTGAAAGCCGACGTCATTCCGGGCCGCTACAACACGCTGTGGTTCACCGCGACGAAGCCGGGGCGCTACCACATCTTCTGCACGCAGTATTGCGGAACGAAGCATTCGGCGATGATCGGATGGGTCACCGTGATGGAGCCCGCGGATTACCAGGCGTGGTTGAGCGGCGGCTCGAGCGGGATTTCGATCGCCGACAACGGCGCCAAGCTGTTTCAGGATCTCGGCTGCGCGTCGTGCCATCAGGAAGTGCAGCAGGGACGCGGACCGACGCTGCGCGGCGCCTACGGCCACGAGGTGAAGCTCAATGACGGCCAGACGGTCGTGGTCAACGACGATTACGTCCGCGAATCGATCGTGAACCCGCAGGCCAAGATCGTCGCGGGCTTCCAGCCGATCATGCCGACGTTCCAGGGCCTCGTGAGCGAGGACCAGCTCCTGCAGCTCGTGGCCTACGTGAAGTCGCTCGGCGGCGCGGCCCCCGGCGGCGGCATTCCGATTCCGCCGTCGTTGATGCCCAAGGCGCCGAATGGGCGCGAGCCGGGAGGCGTCAGCGGCGCAGCCGGCTCCAGCCGCGGCGCGCAGCCGGCATCGAAGTCCCCGGGAAATTGATATGGATACCATTACCACCACCACCGGCCTGAATTACCTGAACAACGGCTACGGCTTGAAGTCGTGGCTGTTGACGAAGGACCACAAGCGCATCGCGCTGCTGTACCTGTGGTCCGTCACGGCGTTCTTCGCGCTCGGCGGCTTCTTCGCGCTGTTGATCCGCCTCGAGCTCCTCACGCCGGCGGCCGACCTGGTTCAGCCCGACACGTACAACAAGCTGTTCACCATGCACGGCGTGATCATGGTGTTCTTCTTCCTGATCCCGTCGATCCCGGCGACGCTCGGCAACTTCCTCATTCCGATCATGGTGGGCGCGAAGGATCTCGCGTTCCCGCGCATCAACCTGCTGAGCTGGTACATCTATATCCTCGGCGGCCTCTTCACGATCGGCGCCGCGGCGACCGGCGGCATCGACACCGGGTGGACGTTCTACGTGCCCTACAGCACGGCGGCCTCGAACAGCCACGTCATCCTGGCGGG
>JAICSD010000028.1 GCA_025937075.1 Vicinamibacteria bacterium
GCAGCGGGCGACCGAGGCGGGCGACCTGCTCCAGGACCGGCAGCAGGTCCTTCATCGAGCTGATCTTCTTCTCGTGGATCAGGATGACGGGGTTCTCGAGCACGACTTCCATGCGCTCGGGATCGGTCACGAAGTAGGGCGACAGGTAGCCGCGATCGAACTGCATGCCCTCGACGACCTCCAGCGAGGTCTCCATCGACTTGGCTTCCTCGACCGTGATCACGCCGTCCTTGCCGACCTTTTCCATCGCTTCCGCGATGATCTTGCCGATCGTCTCGTCGCTGTTCGCGGAGATCGTGCCGACCTGCGCGATCATGTTGCCGGCGACGGGCTTCGACTGGCTCTTGAGCGACGCGATGACGGCTTCGACCGCCTTCTCGATGCCGCGCTTCAGCTCCATCGGGTTGGCGCCGGCGACGACGTTCTTCGCGCCCTCGCGGAAGATCGCCTGCGCGAGCACGGTCGCCGTCGTGGTGCCGTCACCGGCGATGTCGGAGGTCTTGCTCGCGACTTCGCGGACCATCTGCGCGCCCATGTTCTCGAGCGGATCCTTGAGCTCGATCTCCTTGGCCACCGTCACGCCGTCCTTGGTGATGGTGGGGGAGCCGAACTTCTTGTCGAGGACCACGTTGCGGCCCTTCGGGCCCAGCGTCACCTTCACTGCGTTGGCGAGGCTGTTGACGCCGCGCAGGATCGCCTGCCGCGACTCCTCACCGTACACAATCTGCTTTGCCATAGTTCGGTTTTCCTCGTCTGTTCGAAATTGCGCTTAGCTCGCGAGCACGCCGAGGATCTCTTCCTCGCGCATGATGAGGTATTCCTCGCCGTCCAGCTTGATCTCCTGGCCGGAGTACTTGCCGAACAGCACGGTGTCGCCTTCCTTCACGTCGAGCGGCGTCACCTTGCCGTCCTTCTCGACCTTGCCCTTGCCGACAGCGATGACCTTGCCCTGCTGCGGCTTTTCCTTGGCCGTGTCCGGGATGATGATCCCGCCGACCTTCTGCTCGCCTTCCTCGAGGCGCTGCACGATCACGCGGTCGTGCAGGGGACGAAACTTCACACGGGTCTGCGTAGCTGTAGCTGCCATAGCGTTCGTCACTCCATTGAGTGGTAGTTGAACTTCCCTGGATCGAGCCCGGAAATTCGGATGTAAAGAGACCTGCTGGCCCCTGCGGGTTAGCAATCCCGGTGGCCGACTGCTAATTCTATTGAAGGCGGTTTCTGCCTGTCAAGCAGTCGCGGTCGGGGAGTGCTAACGAGGAGGTTGGAGGCTGAGGGTCGGAATTTTGGGGAGTTGGAGGTTTGGGAGTTGGGCGTTATGCAGTTCGCTTGATGCGGTACTCCGAAATCTTCCGTGCGATGGTGTTGCGGTGGAGCCCGAGGATCTCCGCGGCATTGCCAAGATTCCCCTTCGTGCGCTGCAGCGCGCGCGAGATGAACATCTTTTCGAACTCGCGCCGCGCGTCCTCGTACAGGATGCCCTTGTCGAGCATCTCGGTCACGAGCTTCTCCAGTTGATCGCGCACGGGAGCAGGGCAGCGTCAGGCGAGGTCGCGCCCGCTCAGGCGGCGGAACGCTTCGACGTACTTGTCGCGTGTACGCGAGATGACCGTGTCGGGCAGCGAAGGCACCGGCGGCTGCTTGCTCCAGTGGATCTCTTCGAGGTAGTCGCGAACGAACTGCTTGTCGAAGCTCGGTTGTCCCTTTCCAGGCGTGTACTGATCGCTCGGCCAGAAGCGTGAAGAATCCGGCGTGAGCACCTCATCGATCAGCATGACCTCGTCGTGGGGGCCGATCAGCCCAAACTCGAACTTCGTGTCCGCGATGATGATCCCCTTCGACGCCGCGTGCTGGCAGCCGCGGCGGTAGATTTCGAGCGTGAGGTCTCTGAGGCGCGTGATCAGATCGCGGCCGACGATCTGTGCCGCCTCGTCCTCGCTGATGTTGATGTCGTGGCCGCTCTCCGCTTTGGTTGCCGGGGTGAAGATCGGCTCCGGGAGCCGATCGGATTCGCGCAAACCAGCCGGCACCTTCACGCCGCAGACGCTGCCGCTCTCGCGATATTCCTTCCATCCGGATCCTGACAGGTAGCCGCGCGCTACGCACTCGATCGGAATCGGCCGCGTCCGTCGGCACAGCATCGAGCGTCCGCGCAGGACGTCGGCGTACGGCTTCGTCGGGCCAGGGTACGACGCCACGTCGGTGGTGATGACGTGATGGCGCACGAGATCGCCCATCCGATCGAACCAGAACGCGGAAAGCTGATTCAGCACCTTCCCCTTGTCGGGGATGCCAGAGCCGAGGACGTAATCGAACGCGGAGAT
Organism: Vicinamibacteria bacterium; assembly: GCA_025937075.1. The sequence goes on from JAICSD010000028.1 coordinate 2,325, forward strand.
GCGATCGGTCGCGACGATCAGCAGGTCGTCGCCCACCGCGTAGATGTCGCGCACCTTGCCGCGGCCGTGCAGCGGGAGATCGGGAAACGATGTTTCGAGCAGCGGCGCTGTCGAGATCACGAGACGCTCCTTGGAAGTGCGAGGAGCTTATCAAAAATTCATCGCCGGCGACTCACGCGTCGGCGTGTGGACTTTGTCAAAAGCCCAAACGGGGCCGCGGACCAACGCGGACGACGCGGATTCGAGACCATCGCGCGTTCAATTGCCACGTGCGCGCACGACGATGTCGGCGCGCGTCGTACGCAGGGTGATCGTGGGGCCACCGCCGCGCACAGCTCCTTCGGCGTGTTGCTCGCCGTCGCTCTCGGCAGGCGCGAGATGATCATCGTCCAGCGTGATGTGACCTTCGTTGGCGGTGGCGTCGAGCGTGTAACCGCCAGGCGGCGGCGTGAGCGTGACCGTTTCGCCCGTGCTGTAAATCGTCAGCGGGGCTGCCGCCTCGAGCGCCACGTCCACTTCGGTATTCGTGACGTCCAGCCGCGCCTCCGTGCGAAGGTCGCTGATCCGCACCCGTCCGTTCGTCGCCTGCACTCTGAGCGGCGGCTTCAGCGCTGCGAGCTTCTGGAGCTGCAGCTCCGTGTTGCGCGAGTCGAGTTCAACCGGACCGGTGAGGTCGATCATCGTGAGCTCGCCGCCTATCGATTGAACGGAGACCGTGCCGTGGATGCTGCGAATCGTTCCGTGGCTGTTGCGCGCGTTCAGCTTCAGCGCGCCAGCGTCGACGATCTCGAGATCTCCCACGGACTGCGTGATGGACAGGCGGCCGGCGACGCGGGCGATCCGCGTCTCGCCCCGCGAGCTCTCGACGTCGAGCGCTGCGACGTCGTTCACCGTCAGGCGGCCGAAATGTGGATCGATCCGCACCGTGAGGCGCCTGGGCACTTTGAGCGACAGCGTGACGTCCGGAATGAACGCGTTGCGCGGCATGTCCAGCGACACGACGCCCGCGTCAGCGTCCTTCTCCAGTTTGATGTGCGAAGCGTCCGCGGCCGCTTGCGCTTCCGCCCGATCGTAGCCTCGCGCGGTCACGTGAAGGCCGGCGGCGATATCCGTGCGGTCTTCGCCGGTGATCTCGATTGCGCTGCCGCGCATGATGTTCACGCGCAGTTCCCGGAGCGAGGGATCGGCCGCAAGCGAGGCCTGGCTGTGGGACGATGCGGACTCGCGATTGCCGTGGATGTGCCGCCGCGCATTACGGATGAGCCCGCTCACGCTGAAACCCTGTGAACCGGGCGGTGGCGGCGGCGCGGTGACCTGGTAAACGGCGATCCCGAGCACCGCGAAGAGGGACAGGAGCAATAACTCACGTTTTCCCATAGACTTGGCGGTAATTGTGTAGTAGAGTTCAGACGTTCACAGCCGGCCGATCCGGCCGGACGACCCTGGCCAACCGGATTCTAATCCCGACTGCAGCGCTGATGCGGTCCCGACTTCGTGCGGTCCTCGTACTCGCCCTCACCATCGGGCTGCTCGCCTATTTCCTGCGAAACGCCGACATGGCCGGCGTCTGGGCGGAAACAAAGCACGCGAACGCGATCCTGCTCCTCCTGGCCGTTTCGACGACGGGGGCGGCGTACGTTCTCCGCGCGTACCGCTGGCAATACCTGCTCGCTCCCATCGGGCCGACCCATTTCTCGACGGCGTTCGAGACCACCGTCATCGGTTTCGCCGCCAGCTTCCTGCTGCCCGCGCGCGCCGGTGAAGTCCTGCGCCCGTACCTGCTGGCGCGCCGCGAGCAGCTGCCCGCGACGGCCGCGTTCGCGACGATCATCCTCGAGCGCGTTCTGGACCTCCTGACGGTGCTGCTGCTGTTCGGCGTCTTCGTCCTGTGGGTCCGGCCTGGAAGCCTGGCGGGAGATCCGTCGCTCTTTGCGCGTGTGAAGACCGGCGGCGCGATCGCGGGCGCCGCGGCCGTCGCGGGCCTTGCGGTCTTCTTTGGGCTGGCCGGCCACCCGGAGCGGCTCGGCCGTGCGGCCCTGCAGGTGGAACGCGTGCTACCGGCCAGGCTGGCGCAAATGGTGGCGAGCTTCGTCGCCACGTTCGCGCAGGGGCTGGGCGTCATGCGGCAGCCCGGACGCCTCTTCGTCTCGCTCCTGCTGTCCCTTCCCCTCTGGCTATCGATTGCGGCGGGAATATGGCTCGCGTCCCTCGCGTTTCATATGACGTTCAGCTACCTGGGATCGTTCCTCGTCCTGACGCTGCTCGTCGTCGGCGTGGCGATGCCGACACCGGGCGCGGTCGGCGGGTTTCATACGATGTACAAGTTCGCGGTGACGACGTTTTTCGGTGTGTCGAACGATCGCGCGGTGGGCGCCGCGATCGTCCTGCACGCCGCGTCGTTCGTGCCGGTCACGCTCCTTGGCCTCGTGTTCATGGCGCGCGAAGGTCTGAGTTTCGGACGCATGCGCGAGCTCGCGTCCGAGGAAACGGCAGGTGAACGCGCATGAAGTGTCCCTTCTGCGGCCATCTCGGCGACAAGGTCGTCGACTCGCGCGAGAGCAAGGAAGGAGAGGTCATCCGCCGCCGGCGGGAATGCCTCGAGTGCGGACGCCGATTCACGAGCTACGAACGGATCGACGAGATCCCCTATATGGTCGTGAAAAAGGATGGCAGCCGCGAGCGCTTCGAGCGTCAAAAGCTCATCAACGGCCTGCTCAAAGCGTGCGAGAAGCGGCCCGTGAGCGTTGCCTCGCTCGAAAAGGTGGCAGACCGCGTAGAATCATCGCTGCAGGATCGACTGGAGAAGGAGATCACCACCGAAGAGATCGGCGCCTTCGTGATGAACGAATTGCGCCGGCTCGACAAGGTGGCTTACGTGCGCTTTGCCTCGGTGTACCGGCACTTCCGGGACATCAACGAGTTCATGACGGAGCTGAAAGACCTGCTGAACGCGAAAGAATGAGACGCTCGCTGCTGCTCCCGATCGTCCTCGCGCTGGCTGGCGCGGCCACGGCGCTGGCAGCAGGCCAGACCATCCAGGTGATGCCGGTCGCGCGCGAGGGCAGGGTCTACGTCTCGTTCCGCCTGTCCGACGGGTTCACCGATGAGGTAGCCGACGCCATTCACAGCGGGCTCACGCTGACGTTCAACTACGACGTCGATCTGAAGCGCAGCGCGGCCGTCTGGTTCGATCGCACGATTGCGTCGGCGACCGTGTCCGCCAGCGTGAAGTACGACACGCTCACGAGGAAGTACAGCGTCACGCGCGCGTACGACGGCCGGATCGAGAGCGCCGACACGACGGAGAACGAGGACAGTGTCCGCGGCTGGCTGACGAACTTCGATCGGCTGCCGCTGTTTTCGACGGCGGGCCTGGAAGTCAACGCCGAGTACTACCTGCGCGTCCGCGCGCGCACGAGCCCGCGCGCGGTGCTCTTCTTCTGGCCGTGGGACCGGCACGACGTGGCCGGCATGACCAAGTTCACCTTCATTCCTTGAGAAGGGGGGCCGGCGATCCGGCACGCCTGCGGTGAGTAGCGTCCGCACCTTCGAAGGCCGCCCGAATCTGCCGCCCCGGCGCGTTCCCCCGGCTGCGCCGACCGCTGAGCGGCGGCCGTTCCGCGACAATCCGCGCCTCATCCTCGCCGGTATCGTCTTACTGCTCGTGAGCCTGATCGCGATGATCACGCTCGCGGATCGATCCACCCAGATCAATCCGGATTTCCTGACGGAAGTGGTCCTGTACGCGCTCTCGATCGCGGACGCGACGATGCTGCTCGCGCTCGCGTTCGTGCTGGCGCGAAATCTCGTCAAACTTGCCGTCGAGCGGCGGCGCGGCCTGCCGTTCTCGCGGTTTCGCCTGAAGCTGGTCGGCGCGCTGCTCGGCCTGACGATCGTTCCTTCGGTGCTCGTGCTGCTCGTGGGCAGCGAGCTGATTCGAAAGACGACCGATCGCTGGTTCAGTATTCCCGTCTCCGACGTCCTGACCTCGTCGAACGCGATTGCCGGCGCGTTCTATCGTGAGCGGGAAGCGGCGGTGGCCGGGCAGGCGGTGCGGCTGGCGAGCGCGCTGCCGCCGCGTGCGGTGGCGTCGGGAGACGTGAACGCGTTGAAGGCGGTCGCCGCGGCTCCCGTGACGGACGGCCGTATCGGGATGGTCGAGATTTACCGTCTCCAGCCGGGCACCGGCCCACGCCCCGACGTCGTACCGGTCTTCGCGCTGCAGTCGCCGACGCTTCCACCTGGCCACGTGCGGGCGTCGGCCGATCGCCTGGCCGCACGGGTCGTCGCGGGAAACGCCGATACGCGCGTCCACGAACCGCTCGAGGCGGGCGGCGAGCTCGTACGGGCCGCCGCGCTGGCCAGGGATCAATCCGGGGCGACGGTCGGCGTGGTCATCGCGAGCGATTTCCTGCCCGTGGATCTCGCGCGTCATGCGCACCGGATTGCGTCGGCGTTCGAGGACTACTCCCAGTTGCGCGTCCTGAAGCGTCCGCTGGAAGGCGTGTATCTGTCGCTCTTCCTCATGATGACGCTGCTGATCCTCGTGAGCGCCACCTGGCTGGGCCTGTATCTCGCCAAGCGGATCACGCGTCCCGTGCACATGCTCGCCGAGGGGGCGCGCGAGATCGGCGCCGGGCACCTCGATCATCGGATCGAGCCGGAGACGCGCGACGAGTTCGGGTCGCTCGTGGAAGCGTTCAATGCGATGGCAGGGGAGCTGGCGACGAGCCAGCGCCGCCTCGAACGCTCGCGAAAAGATCTGGAGCAGAAGAACTCGGAGCTGGACGAGCGGCGCCGGTACATCGAGACGATCCTCCAGCGCATCGCCACGGGCGTCATTTCGATCGGCGCCGACGGCCGGGTCAGTACGATCAACGCGGCAGCGTGCCGGTTGCTCAGCGTCGACCAGGAAATCGTCGGCGCGCCGGTCGATCAGATGTTCGCTCGCGAGGATCTGCAACCCCTGGCGGCGCTCGTGGCGTCGGTCAGCTCGGGCGCGTCCAAACCCGCGGGTCAGGAGATCGCGCTGGCGCGCGACGGCCGCGAGGTTCATCTGGCCGCCGCCGCGACCGCACTGCAGAGCGGCGGCGCACACGAAGGCACGGTGCTCGTGTTCGACGATGTGACGCCGCTGGTGAGGACGCAACGGGTCGCGGCATGGCGCGACGTGGCGCGCCGCCTCGCGCACGAGATCAAGAATCCGCTGACGCCCATTCAGCTGTGTGCCGAGCGCATGCGGCGGCACTTCGGGACGGCCCCCTCGCCCGTGAAGGATCTCGTCGACGAGTGCACCGAGACGATCGTTGGAGAAGTCGAGTCGCTCAAGGCGCTGGTGGACGAGTTCGCACAGTTCGCGCGCATGCCGGCGCCGAAAGCCGTTCCAGCGAATCTGAATGCGGTGCTCACCGAAACGCTTGGACTCTACAACGGACTCTTCACGCACATCACGCTCGACCAGCGCTTCGGCCCGGGGCTTCCTCCGGTCCGTCTGGACGTCGAGCAGATCCGCCGCGTGGTGATCAACCTGGTCGACAATGCGATTGAGGCACTCGGGGGGATGCAGCCGGCTGCGCGTGCGGCCGACGCCGCACCCTGCATCACGATCGAGACGGTGCACGACGCGCGCAACGCCGTCGCCCGGGTCGTGATTGCGGACAACGGGCCTGGAGTTCCGGCGCCGGATCGCGAAAAGTTGTTCATGCCGTACTACTCGACGAAGGGGCGCGGCAGCGGGCTCGGCCTCGCGATCGTCCGGCGGATCGTCGCCGAGCATGGGGGTTCCATCGAGGTTGGCGACAACGCGCCCCATGGCAGCCGCTTCGTCATCGAGCTGCCCTGCTGATCATGAAGGCCAACATCCTCATCGTCGATGACGAGGCTGGCGTGCGAGCGGCGCTGAGCGGCGTGCTGCGCGACGAGGGCTACACCGTGGACGCGGTGGATTCCGGCGAAGCCTGTCTCGACCGCGTCACCCGTGCGCCCTACGACGTCGTCGTTCTCGACATCTGGTTGCCCGGCATGGACGGCCTGACGACGCTCGCGCGGCTGCGTGAGCGGCGCGTCGACGCGCCGATCGTCATGATCTCCGGACACGGCAACATCGAATCCGCCGTGCGCGCGATCAAGATGGGCGCGTTCGACTTCGTCGAGAAGCCGCTGTCGCTCGACAAGACGGTGCTCGTCGTCTCCAACGCGCTGCGGCAGCATCAGCTCGAGGCGGAGAACCGCGCGCTGCGCGCCACGGTCGATCGCCGGCTCACGATGATCGGCGAGAGCTACGTGATGGGTCAGCTTCGCGAACAGATTGCGATGGCCGCCCCCACGAACGGGCGGGTGTTGATTTACGGCGAGAACGGCACGGGGAAGGAGCTGGTCGCGCGGACGATCCACACGCTCAGCCGGCGGCGTGCCGGTCCGTTCGTCGAGGTGAACTGCGCCGCCATTCCCGAGGAGCTGATCGAGAGCGAGCTGTTCGGGCACATGAAAGGGGCATTCACCGGGGCCACAGCGGATCGCCGCGGAAAATTCGAGATGGCGGACGGCGGGACGCTCTTTCTCGACGAGATCGGCGACATGAGCCTGAAGACGCAGGCGAAGGTGCTGCGCGCGCTCCAGGAGCAGGTCGTCGAGCCGGTGGGCGGGACGAGCAGCGTGAAGGTCGACGTCCGCGTGATTGCCGCGACCAACAAGGATTTGCCCGCCGAGATTCGTACGGGCCGCTTCCGCGAGGACCTGTACTTCCGGCTGAACGTCATTCCGATCTTCGTGCCGCCCCTGCGCGATCGCGACGCCGACATTCCCCATCTCGCGGAACACTTCATGGCGGAATTCGCGCGCGAGTACGGACGGCGGCCGAAGCGTCTGGATCCGGGCGCCGCGAGCGGGCTTCGCAGCTACCGCTGGCCCGGAAACGTCCGCGAGCTCCGGAACACGATCGAGCGCCTCATGATCATGGTACCGGGCGACACGATCGCGCTCGGCGATCTGGCATTTCTCGACGGCGTTCCCGTTGCGGCGGACGATCAGCCCGCCGGCCCGCCGCTGCCGCTCCATGAAGCGCGCGAACGGTTCGAGCGCGACTACATCCTCCGCGCGCTGGCCGCGCAGAACGGGAATATCTCACGCACCGCCGACGCGCTCGGCGTCGAGCGAAGCAACCTGTACAGGAAGATGCGGGCCTTTGGGATTGCGCCCGTGCGTCGGGAGGAAGAGCCTGTCTAACTCCCAATTCCCAACTCCTAATTCCCAATTCCCAAGTCCGACCACCAACAACCGACAACCTCAGCGTCAGTCCCCCTTCAGCTTGTTCTCGAGGATTTGCTCGGGTCCGAATCGCTCGAGCTGAAGGTAGAACTCCGCGGCCGACACGAGCGCGGCGGACGGGACGAGTCCAACGATCTCGCTTTCGAGCACGCCGACGCCGTACCGCGCGGCTTCGCGCTTCACGGTCTCGAAGACCCGGAAGATGGGCGTCTTCTCGAAGTTCGTCAGGTTCATCGAGACCTGGACGATACTGCGGTCGTCCAGTGTGAACCCTGCCGCCTTGACGTAGCGGAAGCCGCCGCTGCTCTGGCGGATGGCCGCGGCAATCCTCTTCGCCACGTCGAGGCGATTGGTATCGAGATTGATGTTGTAGGCGATGAGCGGCATCCGCGCGCCGATCACCGACGCACCCGCCGACGGGTGCGGATGATGGGGCCCGAAATCCGGCAGCCATCCCTCCGTTCGCATCTTCGTTTCGAGCCCCTCGAACTCGCCGCGCCGGATGTCCTCCAGATTCTTGCGCGCGGGGTTCGAGGATGCCTCTTCGTACAAGTAAATCGGCAGATCGAACCGTGCCGCGACGTCCTGCGCCACCTCGTTCGCGAGCGCGACGCACGCGTCCATCGTGATCCCTTCGATGGGAACGAACGGGACCACATCCACGGCGCCGAGCCGTGGATGCTCTCCGGAGTGCCTGCGGAGATCGATGCCCTCAATCGCGCGCTCGAACAGCGCGAGGACCGCCTGCTTCAGCGGCGCACGATCGCCGACGAGCGTGAAGACGGAGCGGTTGTGCGAAGGATCCGACGAGTAGTCGAGGAGCCGCACGCCGGACACGGCGCGGATTGCGGCTGCAATGGAGTCGATCAGATCAGCACGCCGTCCTTCGCTGATGTTGGGAATGCATTCGATGATCGCCATAGCGCGCTAAGACTAGCAGGCTTGTATATAATCAACACACTCCTCCATGCCCGATCCGGCGCGCCACGACGAGGATGCCACCGCGTCCGACACAGGCCGCGACACGCAGATTGAAGAACTGCTGCTCGCCGGACTCGATCACTACTTCAGCGGACAGCATGAGCTTGCCATCAACGTCTGGACGCGTGTGCTGTTTCTCGATCGCAGCCATGCGCGCGCTCGGGCGTATATCGAGCGGGCGCGCAGCGCCGTCGCCGAGCGTCAGCGCGAAGGCGAGGAGCTGCTGCAGACGGGTGCCGCGGCCTTCGCGCGCGGCGACGCCGTGCGGGCGCGCCGGCTGCTGACCTCGGCCGTCGAACGCGGTGCATCGCCCGACGAAGCGCTTGCGCTGCTCGATCGTCTCGATCGGCTGGCGCCGGCTCCAGCTATCGACGAGTCTCCGGCGCGCCGACCTCGCGGGCGGCGGCGGACGCGGACGACCGCGGACGCGTCTCCCGGCGGAACGCGCGCGCTGACACTGCTGCTCGTGCTCGCGATTGGGCTCGCGGGCGGCGTGCTGGCGATGGTCTACTGGAACACGAGTCAGGCGCCAGCGGCTGCTGCCGTCGCAGGCGCCGCCGCCAAGCCGCAGGAGGCGCCGCTGCCCGTGCCTGCCGCCGCCGATGTGGCGCTGTCCCGCGGCCGTAGCCTCTACGCGAAAGGACGTCTTCGCGAAGCGCTCGCCGTTCTCGACGACGTTCGTCCCGGCGATCCCCGTCGTCCGCAGGCGGACGAGCTCGAGATCGAAATCCAGCATCGGCTTCTCCAGGCCGCTCGCCCGGCCGGTCCGCCTCAGGTCGCATCTCCCCCAATCACGCGATGAGATGTCCGAAGTGCCAGTACATCAGTTTCGACAGCGGAGACCGCTGTCGCAATTGCGGGTACGACTTCTCGCTGAGCGACGCTCCGGAGACGCAGGATCTGCCAATCAAGGACGGAACCGAGCCGATCGGGCCGCTCGCTGATTTCGCGCTGCAGACACGGCGCGACTCGCTGTCCGAGGACTTTTCTTCCGAGGACGGCAACACCCGTCTGCCGCTCTTTCAGGATCCATCAGCATCGGATGCGCCCCTCGTCACGCCCAGCGCCACGCCTCGTGCGCCGCTCGCCGTGCGGCGAGCCACTGTGGCGCCCGCGAAGCCGAAGCCGCGCCGCGATGCGGCCGCGCAGCCGGCGGAGCCTCGATTGGCGCTGGAGACGGCGGAGATTCCCATCGTCCGCGAGCGTATGCCCGCGCCCGCCGTGCCGGGCCGCGCTAGCGACGCGGTGCTCGTCGCGCCGATCCTCTCCCGCCTGGGTGGGGGCGTGATCGATCTGTCCATCATCGGCGCGATTGATTTCGGCGTGCTCTATTTCACGCTCGAGATCTGCGGGCTGACGTTCGCGCAGATCACCGCGCTGCCGCTCGCGCCGCTGACCGCATTCCTGCTGCTTCTGAATGGCGGCTACCTCGCAACGTTCGTCGCCGCGGGCGGTCAGACGATTGGAAAGATGGCGACCGGCCTGCGCGTGATTCCTGGCGATCCGGGCGCGCGAGCGTCGGAGCGCGTCCCCTTCGGACACGCGATCGTTCGCGCGGCCGCCTACTTCATCTCGGCCCTTCCGGCGGGCCTCGGGTTCGCGCCCGCCCTCTTTGGTGCCGAGCGGCGTACGCTGCACGATCGCCTCGCCGACACCCGCGTCGTCAAAGCGTGACCCGCCTCGCCGTTTTCGTGGCCACCGCCGCCTACTGCGGCTATGCGCCTGTTGCGCCAGGGACGTTTGGATCCGCGGCCGGTCTCGTCGTGTACCTGCTGGTGTGGTACACGAAATCGCGCGTCGTGGAGGCGGCGCTCATCGCGGTGATCTTCGTCATCGGCGTCTGGTCCGCAACGCACGCGGAGCGGTTTTTCGGAGGCATCGATCCGGGACCCGTCGTGATCGACGAAGTGCTCGGCATGCTCGTGACGCTCGCGTTCATTCCCGTCGGCTTCTCTGGAGCGATTGCCGGGTTCGTCATCTTTCGAATCTTCGACGTGCTGAAACCCTGGCCGGCGGACCGGCTCGAGCACCTGCACAGCGGCGCAGGCATCATTGCCGACGATGCGATGGCAGGCGTGTATTCGAATCTGTGTCTTCGTCTGCTGATCTGGCTCGCACCCTGCTTTGTTCACTGAATGCCGCACTCGTCCCTTCGAACGGCGCAGGTCATCGCGGTCGGCTCCGAGCTGCTCGGCTGGACGCGCCTGGACACGAACTCGCTGTACCTCGCGCAAAAGCTGTCGGACCTCGGGATCGAGATGCACGTCAAGGCGGTCGTCGCCGACGATCGGGACGATCTCGCCTCGGTGCTTCGTGAGGCAATCGATCGCGCCGATCTGGTCGTCATCACGGGCGGCCTGGGTCCGACCGACGACGATCTGACGCGCGACGTTGTCGCGGACGTCCTGCAGCGTCCTTTGCGGATCGATGAAGGGATCGTCGCGGCGATTGAGAAGCGGTTTGCGCGGCGCGGCCTGCGCATGCCCGATGTGAACCGCCGTCAGGCGCAGGTCCCGCTGGGTGCGACGGTGCTGTCGAACCCGAACGGTACCGCGCCTGGACTCTTCATCGAGCACATGCTGCCGGAGTCCGGCGAACCCCGCGTCATCGTGCTCCTGCCGGGTCCGCCGCGTGAGCTGCAGCCGATGTTCGACGCGCTCTGCGCTGGTCCGCTGGCACCCCACACAGGGAGCGAGAAGCTGTATCGCACGTCGTTGTTCGTCACCGGCCGATCCGAGTCGCATGTAGAGGAAGCGGTGCAGCCGATCTACTCACGATGGCGGGACGAGACGCCGCCGATCGCGACGACCGTTCTGGCAGCGCCGGGACAGATCGAGCTCCACCTCACGCTGCGGGACACGGATCCGCAGCGCGCGAGTTCGAGGCTGACGCGAGCGTCCGCCGATCTGCGCGGCGCGCTCGGGAGCGACGTGTTCAGCATCGATGGCCGGAGCATGGAAGAGATCGTCGGCGAGCAGCTCCGGCTGCGGACCTACACGTTTGCGGCGGCGGAGTCGTGCACGGGCGGTCTGCTCACATCGCGCCTCACCGACATTTCGGGCAGCTCTGCGTACGTGCACGCGGCCGTCGTCGCGTACGACAACGACGCCAAGGTCGAGTTGCTCGGCGTCCCGAAGGCGCTCATCGAGGAACACGGGGCCGTCTCCGAGCCCGTCGCGATCGCCATGGCCGAAGGCGTACGCACTCGAACCGGTGCCGACGTCGTCGCGTCGATCACGGGCATCGCGGGTCCCGGTGGCGGAAGTGAGCAGAAGCCGGTCGGCACCGTGGTGATCGCGGTCAGTGTGCCGGCGCAGCCGACATTCGTGCGCACGTATGCGTTCATCGGCGGCCGTGCGCAGGTCAAGTTCCAGTCGACGCAGGCAGCACTGGATCGCATCCGGCGGATGCTGACCTGAGCGGCCATGCGTCTCTTCGCGGCGATTGAGCTGCCGGAGGATGTTCGCCTTCTGCTCGAGGCGTCCGCGGAGCAGTTGCGCCTTCGTCTCGGCCCCTCCGTCGAGGCGCGCTGGGTCGAGCCGGAGAAGCTGCACCTGACCGTTCGGTTCATCGGCCAGGTCGAGGACGATCGCGCGCCAGCGTTGATCGCTCGCGTCCGGACGCCGATCGCAGTTTCCCGATTCGAGCTGCGCCTCGGTGGATGCGGCGTGTTCCCCGCGTCCGGCCCCCCACGAGTGATCTGGATCGGCGTCGTCGAAGGAGCACGGCCGCTGGCGCAGCTGCACGAGGAGCTGAACGCGCGGCTGGCTCCGTTTGGATACGAGCCCGAACGACGCCCGTTCAGCGCGCACCTGACGCTCGCACGCGTGAAGACCGCGAAGAGCCGTGGGTCGGTCCGCGCCGCGGTGCGCGCCTTCACGACTCCCGGCGTCCGCTGCGACGTTGCGCAGGTCACGCTCTTCAGGAGCCATCTTTCGTCACGCGGTTCGCGGTACGAGATCGTTGCCGCGATTCCGCTGGCAGGCTGACTGGCCGCGCGTCGGCCTTCCTGTATGCTTGATCGGATGTTGACATGGGCCCTTCTCGGGTACGCGCTCGGGTCCGTGCCGTTCGCGTTTCTGCTCGCGCGCCGCGCGGGCATCGACGTCCGCGTCGCCGGCAGCGGCAACGTCGGCGCCGCCAACGTCCTGCGGACCAGCGGCACGCCGCTGGGTGTGGCGACGGTCGCGCTCGACATCTCGAAAGGCGCGGCATCGGTCCTGCTCGCGCACGCGATCGCAGGCACGGCGGCAACCATGGCCGTTGCGGGTGCTGCCGCGATCGTCGGCCACATCTATCCCGTCTGGCTGCGCTTTCACGGGGGAAAGGGCGTCGCGGTTGCTGCGGGCGTGTTCGGTGTGCTCACACCGATCGCCACGCTTGAAGCGCTCGCCGTTTTCTCGCTCGTCGTGTTCTTCACGAGGTTCGTTTCGCTCGGATCGGTTGCCGCGACCGTGGCGCTTCCGCCGGCGGCGGGGCTCGCCGGAGCGCCAGCGCAATTCCTCGCGGCCGCGTACGCATCGGCCGCTCTCATTCTGTTTCGGCATCGATCGAACGTGCGGCGCGTTCTCGCGCGAGCCGAGCGCCGCGTGGGCGAACGCCCCTGAATGGCCGAACGTGTCGCCATTCTCGGAGCCGGCAGTTGGGGCACCGCGCTCGCCCAGCACTGCGCGCGCATAGGCCACGATGTGCGGCTGTGGGGACGCGACGAGTCGCTCGTCGGTGAGATGGCGGCGACGAGGGAGAACGCGAGGTACTTGCCTTCGGCGCGCCTGCCGTCGAACGTGACCGTGAGCGCGTCGATGGGTGCCGTCCTGTCCAATGCGACGCTGATCGTCGCGGCCGTACCCTCACATGGCTTCCGCGCGGTCTTCAGGTCTGCGCTGCCGTGGATCGCCGGGGACGCGCTGATTGTCAGCGCGACGAAAGGGCTCGAATCGGGGTCGCTCGCGCGCATGACGCAGGTTATGGCTGAGGAGGCGGGCGTCAGCCGCAGCACCGTAGCGCTCTCAGGTCCGAGTTTTGCCGAAGAAGTCGCCTGCGGCTTGCCAACCGCCGTCGTCGCCGCGTCGATCGACCCGGCCGCTGCGGCGCGTGTGCAGGGTGCGCTCAAAGGTCCGACGTTTCGTTTGTACGCCAGCGGGGACGTCGCGGGCGTGGAATTCGGTGGAGCGTTCAAGAACGTCATCGCGATCGCCGCGGGCGTGGTCGAGGGGCTTGCGCTCGGGCACAACGCGATGGCCGCGCTCATCACGCGGGGGCTCGTCGAGATGTCGCGCCTCGCCTGCGCCGAAGGCGGACAACGCGACACGCTCTCGGGCCTGAGCGGACTCGGGGATCTCGTGCTGACCTGCACGGGAGATCTCAGCCGGAACAGGCGGGTCGGCATCGAGCTCGGCCGGGGACGGACGCTCGAAGACGTCCTGTCGGAAACCAGAATGGTTGCCGAGGGGGTGCGCACGACGCACGCGGCGCTCGCGCTCGGACAGCGTCACGGCATCGAGCTGCCCATTGCTGCGCAGATGGCGGCGGTGCTCGATCGGAAGGTCTCGCCGCGCGAGGCGGTCGAGGCGCTGATGCTGCGCCGGCAGCGCGCGGAGATTGATAATTAGGTCATGGGCTTCTTCGACAAGATAAAGCAGTCGCTGACGAAGACGAAGCAGCAGTTCGTCGAGCGTTTCGACGACATCGTCCGGCGCGCCGACGAGCCCGAGGTTCGCACGCGGCCTGTCGACATCGACACGCTGGAGGCGCTCGAGGAGGCGCTCATCTCTGCGGACGTCGGCGTTGCGGCAGCGGACCAGATCGTCGATGCGGTCCGCCAGCGGCGCACGCGCGGGGAATCGCTGCGCGATCTGGTGAAGACCGAGATCCTCTCGATCCTTCGCGCGGCGGAGCAGCCGGCAACGAACGGTGTCAGGCCTCACGTGACGCTCGTCGTCGGCGTGAACGGCACGGGTAAGACGACGACGGTCGGCAAGCTCGCGCGTCTGATCAAGGACTCGGGCCAGGTGCCGATGATCTGCGCGGCGGACACGTTTCGCGCCGCCGCGGTCGAGCAGCTGCAGGTGTGGGCCACGCGGGCCGGCGTCGATTTCGTGCGAGCCCAGGCCGGCGCGGATCCTGCCGCCGTCGTCTTCGACGCGATTGCCGCGGGGAAGGCGCGGAACCGGGACGTCGTGCTCGTCGACACCGCCGGACGCCTGCACACGCGCGTGAACCTGATGGCGGAGCTGGACAAGATCCGCCGGATCGCGGCGCGCGAGGTCGAAGGCGCGCCGCACGAAGTCCTGCTCGTGCTCGACGCGACGGTAGGGCAGAACGGCCTGGCGCAGGCGCGTGAGTTCATGGGCGCGGCCGGCGTGAACGGCATCGTGCTGACGAAGCTCGATGGCACCGCAAAGGGCGGCATTGCCGTCGCGATCGCGCACGATTTGAAGCTGCCGATCCGCTACGTCGGCGTCGGGGAGGCCATCGACGATCTCGTGCCGTTCTCGCCGGAGGAGTACGTCAACGCGCTCTTCGAAGAAAAGTGGTGACGTGGCTGCGCCTCCGACATGAACGACGTCTATTACATGCGCAAGGCGATCGCGCTGGCCGAGCGCGGTCGCGCGAGCGTCAGTCCCAATCCGATGGTCGGCGCGCTCGTCGTCGATGGCGAAGGAGTGATCGTCGGCCGCGGATCGCACCGCGTCGC
>JAICSD010000070.1 GCA_025937075.1 Vicinamibacteria bacterium
CGTTCTGGACGAGCCGCTTGATCAGGGTCCCTCGATTCTCCGGCGTCATCGGCAGATCGTGATAGCAGAACGGCTGGAGACCGAACTGCACGCCGTTGAACCACGACCGGTTGGGGGCGCCGTCCGGCTGCCAGGCGGATGCTGGCACGCTGCGGCCGAACGCGGCGACACCGCTCACGCCCGCCAGGGCGAGCCTTCCGAATTCCCGCCGTGTCACAACCATCAGGATTCAGACCTGCGATGCGCATACTACGCTCGGCGCGGACGCGCGGCAAGGAACGCACGCGAATGTCGGGCGACGTTTCGCATTTTGCGGCGATTTGCGATATACAGTCTGCGTACTCGAAGAGATCATCAACCATGCCTCACAATGACGACCCGTCAGACGGCATCAATCTCAGCCGTCGCAACTTTCTCAAATCCACCGGCGTCGTAGGCATCGCGGCGTCGGTCATTGCTCCACCCGGAGTCGACGCTCAGAGCGGTCCGGCTGCCGTGGGTCCGGGCGAAGTCCGGGTGCGCCTCACCGTGAACGGACGGCCGGTCGATTTGATGATCGAGCCGCGCGTGACGCTCCTCGACGCCCTGCGCATGCGCGCCGACATGACCGGCAACAAACGCGTGTGCGACCGCGGCACGTGCGGCGCGTGCACGATGCTGGTCGACGGACGCCCGGTGTATTCGTGCTCGACGTTGGCGATCGACGTGCAGGGCAAGCAGATTCGCAACGTGGACGGCCTCGCCAGCAACGGACAGCTCCACCCGGTGCAGCAGGCGTTCTGCGACAAGGACGCCCTGATGTGCGGCTTCTGCACGCCCGGGTTCGTCATGGCGAGCGTCGCTTTGCTCGAGAAACATCCGAATCCCACGCCGGAGCAGATCAAGAAAGGTCTCGACGGCAACATCTGCCGCTGCGGCACCTTCCCGCGCATCTTCGAGGCGGTGTCGAGCGTGAAGAAGGGGGTGCAGCGTGGCTAGCGCTCCGCAAGGCCAGGGCGGCGGGCGCGGCGGGGCGCCGCAGGCGCCGCCGGTCGACCCGAAGTACAACTGGCCGGCGACGCCGACGACGGTCGTCGGCACGCGCGTCAAGCGGCTCGACGGCCCCGACAAAGTGACGGGCCGCGCGAAGTACGCGTTCGACGTATCGCGGCCGCGCATGCTCTACGCGCGCATCATCCGCTCGCCCTATCCGCACGCGCGCGTGGTCTCGGTGGACCTCTCCGCCGCCCAGCGCGCACCGGGCGTGAAAGCGGCGCTCGTGCACCGCGATCCTGCGGACGAGAAGACCGCTGTCGTCATGTTCCAGGGGGATGAGGTCGCGGCGATCGCGGCCGACACCGAAGAGCGGGCGATTCATGCGGCGCGTCTCGTGAAGGTCGAATACGAGCCGCTGCCGCACGTGATCAACGTCGATCAGGCGCTCGCCGGAACGGCGCCGCCGGTGTTCCCCAACGGCAACGTCCGCCAGGGCCAGACGCAAGAGAGCGGCGATCTCGCTGCCGGCTTCAAGGCTGCTGCGTTCAACCTGGACCAGACGTACTCGACGCACGTGATCACGCACGTCTGCCTCGAAACGCACGGCACGGTCTGCGAGTGGGACGGCGACAAGCTCACCGCATGGGTGACGACGCAAGGCGTCAACTCGGCGCGGGACAACTTCGCCAACGGGCTCGGCGTTCCGCAAGCCAATATCCGGGTCATTTGTCAGTACATGGGAGGCGGCTTCGGAAGCAAGCTGAACCTCGGCGCCGAAGGGCTGATCTGTGCGCGGCTCGCGAAGATGGCGGCTGCGCCGGTGAAGCTGATGCTCGATCGCAAGGAAGAACATCTCGCCACGGGCAACCGTCCATCCGCGGCGGCGCGCATCAAGGCGGGCGTCTCGGCAGACGGTCTCATCACAGCGTTCGATGCGGAATCCTGGGGTACCGGCGGCGCCGGGGCAGCAGCAGGGTTTCCCTTGCCCTACATCTATCAGATGCCCAACCGGCGGCGGGCGCACAAGGACGTCTTCATCAACACCGGCCAGCAGCGCCCGATGCGCGCACCCGGCCATCCGCAGGGATCGTTCATCACCGAAATCATGATGGACGAGCTCGCGGATCTGGTGAAGATGGATCCCATCGAATTCCGGATCAAGAACCTTCCCCCCGAGGCGCCGAACGCGATGTGGCGGTCCTATCTGCGCGAAGGCGCCGACGCGTTCGGCTGGAGCAAGCGTCATCCGACGGGCGATCCGGCCTCGGGATCCATCAAGACCGGTATGGGCGTCGCGATAGGCATGTGGGGCGGCGGTGGACGCGGTCCGGCGCGTGCGCACTGCGAGATCGCCTCCGACGGGAGCGTCGTGGTACGCCTCGGCACGCAGGACATCGGCACCGGCACGCGCACGATCGTCGCGATCGTGGCCGCTGACGCGCTCGGCCTGCAGCCGGCGCAGATCACGCCGCAGATCGGCGATACCGAGTACGGCGTCGCGCCCGGATCGGGCGGCAGCACGACGGCGGCGAGCGTCAGCCCCGGCGTCCGCATCTCGACGCTGAAAGCGCTCGAGTTGCTGAAGGAGAAGATCGCGCCGGCGCTGGGCGCGGACGCGGCGGCGCTCGTCGCATCCGGCGGCCGCATCCACGTCAAGGACAATTCCTCGAAGGGCATGTCGTGGGCGGAGGCATGCAAGCGGATCGGCCCGCAGCCGATCAGCGCGGATGCCGACTGGCAGCAGGGCATGACGTCGGTGACGACCTCCGGCGTGCAGTTCGCGGAAGCGACCGTCGACGTCAAGACCGGACTGGTCCGCGTCACCCGCGTGCTGGCGATCCAGGACTGCGGGCTCGTCCTCGATCCGCTCACGGCCGAGAGCCAGTGCTACGGCGGCGTGATCGGTTCGCTCAACTTCGCGCTCTTCGAGGATCGCATTCTGGACCGCAACACGGGCCAGATGGTGAACCCGAACATGGAGTGGTACCTGCTCGCCGGGATGTCCGACATCCCGCCGATCGAGGTGCGGCTGAAGAACATGCCCGAACGCGGAGTCATCGGGCTCGGCGAGCCACCGACGGTGCCGACGGCCGCCGCGGTGGCGCTCGCGGTGCGGAACGCAATCGGCGTCACCGTGCGCAGCCTGCCGCTGACGCCGGCGAAAATCCTGCAAACCCTGCAACAGAAAGCGTGAGGTCGTCGTGAAGCCGTTTGCCTACGTCAACCCGACGAACGAGAAGGACGCCGCCGCCGCGCTCTCGCCGGAGTACGAGAAGGCGTTGCCGCTCGGCGGCGGACAGGATCTGCTGGCGCGGATGAAGGACTACATCACGCAGCCGGACAAGATCGTCAACATCAAGAACGCGCTCGAGGCAACCGCGACGCCGCACAACGGCGGCCTGCGCATCGGCGCGGCGATGAAGATGGTCGACCTCGCCGAGCACGCCGAGATCGCGCGCATGTATCCGCCCATCGCGGCGGCGGCGGCGGAAGTCGGCACGCCGCAGATCCGCAACCAGGGCACGGTCGGCGGCAACATCAATCAGCGTCCGCGCTGCTGGTACTACCGGAACGAGGAGTTCGTCTGCTTCAAGAAGGGCGGCAACACCTGCTTCTCGCCCGCGGGGGAGAACCAGTTTCACGCGATCCTCGGCGGCGGACCGACGTACATCGTCCATCCGTCGAGCCTAGCGGTGCCCTTCGTCGCCTACAACGCGACGTTCCGCCTGCTCGGGCCGAAGGGGGAGCGCCTCGTTCCGGCGGCCGAGTACTTCACGATGCCGACGCTGCAGAACGTCCAGCGCGAGAACGTGCTGCAGCCCGACGAGCTGCTGACGCACGTGATCCTTCCCGCCCCTGGCAACGTGAAGCACGGCCACTACGAAGTGCGGTACAAGGCCTCGCACGACTGGCCGATCGCGTTCGCGACGGTGCTGCTGACGATGAACGGATCGACCGTGCAGGGAGCGCGCATCGTGATGGGCGCGGTTGCGCCGGTGCCGTGGCGTTCACAGGCCGCAGAGCAGGCGCTCGCCGGAAAAACGATCACTCCGGAAACCGCAGCTGCCGCGGCCGAGGCGGCGCTGCGGGGCGCGACGCCGCTCAGCCAGAACGCGTACAAGATTCAGGTGGCGAAGACCGCCGTCGAGCGCGCCATCCTGCAGGCCGCCGGCCTGCCCATCGTCTGAGGGCATCCATCATGGAATCGCTGACCTCGCCAAAGATCACTGTGGGCGTGCACTGCCTGAAGCTCCGCACGAAAAGCATGTATATCCAGGCTGTGGTGGACCCGGCGGAGCGGACGTTTTACGATAGTTATGACCAGACCGCCTGGTGGTGCGTCCTGACGCAGACCGGCCTGGGTCCCGATCGCGAGCCCGTCCGTCCGGACGTCTGCTGCGAGGGGCGCGGCTGTTGCAAGTTGTGAACAAAGCGGAGAAATCACTCATGAAGAACATCGCGCTGTCGATCGCTCTCTCGAGCCTGACGCTTGCGACGGTGTCGGCCAGGCCGGCGTCCGTCACGGGCACCTACGTTGAAGCCCGAACCGCCGAGGTGTTCGCCGGCGCCTGCGTCATGAACGGCGAGGCGGCCACGACGGGACGCGAAGCGCTCATGGCCTGGAAAATCGACCACGGCCAGGTGAACGGCGTCTCCCTCGATGGGCTCGCTGTCGTCGCGGCGCTCTCTGCCGACGCCAACCTCGGCATTCACGAAATCGGCGGCGAATCGACCACCGCGCGCGCCGCGCTGTTCCTCGACTCGCGCGCGACGCCCGTGCAGCGGAAAGCACTGGTCTCGATGGTGAAGGCGCTCTCGGGCAATCTGATCGGGAGCGTCGTCCAGGAGACGTCCGCGCCGATCCAGTTCGTCGATACGGGGCACGAAATCCGCGTCTCGGCGGACGCGCTGAAGCTCGACGTGGAGAAGCACCTCAACCACGACGCGAGCTGCGGCAACAAGCAGTGGTTCGGGCCGCTCGCGGCCGTCGATCACGCTGAGATGGGTACCACCGCGGAGAACGAGTACAGCGGCGCGTCGCTGTCCACGAAGTGGAGCGATCCAAACAAGCGCTCGTCGTTCTTCGGCACGTTCTCGTATTAGACCGCGGGCTTCGCCCCGCTGGCCCCCCTACACGCGCGCTCGCGGGGACCCCTGCCCCGCTCCGCGCGCGTGGCTCACTCGCGGTGCTCGTTCGCGTTGCTCTTTAGCTGGCCCGCCTCTGATGTTGGCCTCCGTCTATGGACGCGCTGAGACGAGCGTCATGTGATCCACCGGGATCAGGCCTTCTGCAAGCCGCTGGGCCAACGGCGTCGAAACAGCCCGCGACAGCTGCGTCAACTCGGCGCTGTCGAGGTCGCCGACGAGCAGAATCGCGTGATGTGTTCCGCTGACGGCGACCACCGATAGTCCGTCGATCGGACGTCCAATCGGTTGCGGAATGGCAGCCGCATTGTCGATCGTCCCCAAGGCGTCCGTTGCTGTCATGAGCAGGGACACGACCCTGCCGCGATACCGGATCACCACGTGGCCGAATCGGCGTGCGTCGTAGATGCAGGCATGGCGCTCGACGACGTGAGCGGGGCCGCCGGGCGTGGAGATATCGTCGGGCGGCGTATCGAGTAGCAGACGAAACGCACTGTCGGATCGCGCTGCATCCTCGAGTGGTACGGGCCTTCGTTCCAGTCGAAACTTCAACGCGCAGTTCCGGTGATCGCCGATCGCATCGCGCACCAGCGCCTCGGTCGTCGCACTCGATCGATTCCCGAACATCGATCTGTCCATCAGGAAGACCGCGCCCGTCAGCCCCACCGCCAGCGCCACACCGGCGGCAAGGGCGAACCATCGGCGTGAGATCGTCCGCGAACGGTGGCCGTGCGCCGCTGCTTCGCGCAGGTGTTCGCGCAACTCGGCCGCGAATTCTGCCCGCGCCTGCAGGTCTGGTGCGCGATCGAAGGCAGCGTGAAGCGCTCCCCGCAGCCTGCGGCGCGCCTCGATCTCCGCGCGGCACGACGGACAGGTGTCCAGGTGCCGCAGGATTTCGTGGTTCGTTTCCGTCAGCAACTCGTCGCAGAGGAACGAATCCGCCAGCCCGCGAACGTCACGACACGTCATGACGCCTCGATTCTCTCGTTCGACGGATTCGCATCGCCACCGTTCGATGTGCGTCGGACCGACACCGCCTCCGCGGCGACGAGCTCGGCCCTCAGCTGCGCCCGTCCGCGATGGAGCCGGGACATCACCGTCCCGATCGGAATGGCGAGCGCTTGCGCGGCTTCCTTGTAAGAGAGATCCTCGACGTCGCACAAGATGATGACTTCCTGGAACGCGGGCGGCAGCCGCCGCAGGCTTTCCAGGACGAGCTCGTCGCTCAGCTCCTGCGGCACCGGCGGTACGAATGGCACCGTCTGCGCGATGCGGTCATCGGGATCGCTCACGACGATCGAGCGCCCCTTCGCCCGCCGCCGGTTGCTGACGATCCGCTGCAGAATCGTCATGAGCCATGCGCGGCAGTTCGTGCCGGGCTGATAGCGATGAAATGATCGCAGCGCGTGCATCATCGTCTCCTGCACGACATCCTCCGCATCGTCACGGTTCCGCTCCAGCCACATCGCCAGGCGGAACAGGCGATCCGCATGCGGCAGGACCTCTCCTTCGAACGCAGCCCATGCGCCGGGGTCGTCCCGCGAAGGTGAGTGCTTCACCATCTCGAACGCGCTATCGGATTAAATCACCGCGCGACTCGAAAATATTCCCGCCTCCCGACCCCATCCGTAGAGAGCCCGGCACTCCTGGTGAGGCGGCCCGTTGCACCGGAATATTTGCCGGCGCCGGGGGTATTCCCTCGTTCGAGGAGAAACGTCATGTTCAAACTGAAAACTGTGTGCACGGCTGTTGCGTGTCTCGCCATCGCTGCAGGCGCAACGCCAATTCACGCGAGCGGCCACGGCCGCACGCTCGTCGTGACGATGACCAACGACCCGGACAGAAACGAGATCAAGGTCTACGACGCCGAGAGTCACGCCCTGCTGCAGACTCTGTCGACTCACGGGAAGGGTGGCGCCAGTGGCAACGCACGAGGAATCAAGGAGTTCGACGGCACGCTCGTGGCGGCGGTGAACAACGGGTCCAACACCGTCGCGCTCTTCAGGCGAAGCGGCGATGCGCTGACGTTCGAGAAGGTCGTCTCGACCACCAGCGCGCCGGTGAGCGTCGATTTCGGCAACGAGCACCTCTATGTCGCCGGCGCGACCACGGTCGATTCCTTCGTGCTTCGCGAGAAGTCAGTGGAATGGCTGGATGGCACGACCGGGCTCGCACTGGCCGGCGGCGGAATTCCTCCGGCTGGCAGCACGGCGCAAGTCGGCGTCGTGAGCGGGCACCAGCTCCTGGTGACCGTCAAGACGGATCCCGATCCGGGCACGGTGGACATCGTCGCGCTCGAGCAAGGCAGGGTCGCGGACTCGGAGCCGACTGCTGTGTCAGCGCCCCAGGGCACGCTGACGCCATTTGGCTTCGCAACGTACCCTGACGGGACCGCGGTCATCACCCTGGCGCATTCGAACCAGGATGGTTTGTTCCGCAACGGCGCGTTCACCTCGGTCGTCCCCGCGGGCCAGGTGGCGTCGTGCTGGATGACCAGGGCAGGCAAGTACGTCTTCGTCGCGAATACCGGCAGCCGGACGATCAGCCGCTTGATTGGCACGGGCAGCAACATCTTCATCGACAGCCAGGTTGCCGCGCAGGTTCCAACGGGAGCGCCGGCGGATATCGACGCCCACTCGGGCGTGCTCGGCGTGATCGACCACGGCGCCGGCCAATCGCATCTTTCGATCTTCAGCTACAACAGGTTCGGTGAGCTCGCGGCAGCGGGAACGGCCATCAGCGTCGGCGTTCCCGACGCGAACGGCGTGGCGGTTCTGTCGCCGCAAGGGCGGAACTGAGAAGCAGGGCACGCGCGACTTGACGTAGACTGGGCATGCCCACCGTCCGCGATGGACGGTGACCGGTGACGCCAGCACACCGACGGCCATGCCGAACGACCGGGAGGCGGAGCGTACGGATGCGAAGCAGCCGGTGCTTCCCCAGGGGGCGCTCCGCCGCCAGGTAGAGTTCGAGACGTTTCTCGTCGATCTCTCGACCACGTTCATCGCTCTTCCCGACGAGCAAGTCGACGCCAGCATGGTCGAGGGGCTTGCGCGTGTAGGCGCGTTCCTGCAGATGGACCGTGTCACGCTCCTCGAGTTGACCCCGGATCGGGACGCGATGGCCGTCGCGTACTCGTGGAGCTCTCCTGGCGTCGGAGCGCCTCCTCCTTTCATCACCAAACAGTCGCAGCCCTGGTGGGTCGGTCAGGTCCTCCGCGGAGCGGTGTCTCTGGCTCCGCGGTTGGACGACTTGCCTGGGGAGGCAGCAATCGAAACGGAGTACCTCCGTCAGCGCGGCGTGGTATCTGCTGCTTCGATTCCGCTCAGGGTCGGCGGCGAGATCGCGGGAGCCGTTTCCTTCGTGACAGTGCACCGTCACGAATCGTGGGCAGCAGAAACAGTCAATCGGCTGAAGGCTATCGCCGACATTCTCTGGAATGCGCTGAAGCGGCGCAGGGCCCTGCAGGCGCTGCTTGCCGCACAAAATCTCGTGCGCGAGAGCGAGGAGCGCTTCCGGCTCATTGCGAGTACAGCGCCGGCGATCATCTGGATGTCCGACGACAACAAGCAGTGCACGTACATCAACGAGTGCTGGACACGCGTGACCGGCCAGCCGCAGGATGCCGCGCTCGGGCGCGGATGGGCCGCCCTCATCCATCCAGAGGACATGGCGCGATGGGACATTGTCACGAACGCCATCGATCGGCGCGAGCCGTTCAACATGGAGTATCGGCTGCGCCGGCACGACGGTGAAATCCGCTGGTTCTTCGCGCAGGGCGTGCCGAGATACGACGCGCAGCGGACGTTCCTGGGCTATATCGGCTCGGCGGTCGACGTGAGCGAACGCAAGGAAGCCGAAGAACTGCTATCGACGTTGAGTCAGCGGTTGATTGAAGCGCAGGAGCAGGAACGGTCCCGCCTCGCCAGGGAGCTCCACGACGACATCACTCAGCGTCTGGCCCTGCTGGCGCTGAATCTCACGGCGATGAGAGAACGCGTTCAGGCGTCCGCTCCTGAGTTGCGCGACGAGGTTGGCATGGCCATCGATGCGGCCTCGACCCTTGCCAGCGATGTGCAAAGCCTCTCGCACCGCCTGCATTCTTCGAAGATCCTCACACTGGGCATCCAGCTGGCGATTCGTGAACTGTGCCGTGAGTTTTCCGAGCGCTCGGGCCTGGAGATCGATTTTCGATCGGACGGCATCGATGCCGGTCTGCCGGAGGATCGCTCCGTGTGCTTGTATCGTGTGCTGCAGGAAGCGCTTCAAAACGCGATCAAGCACAGTGGCTCGCGGCACATTGCGGTGTCGCTGCACAGCGATTCAACCGGCGTCACATTGATCGTTCGCGATTCGGGGGATGGCTTCGAGCCGAACAGGGCGTTCAAGAGTGGCGGCCTGGGTCTGGTCAGCATGAAAGAACGGCTCAAGTCCGTCCACGGCCAGCTGATGATCGAGACGCAGACTCCAGGAGGGACGACGATTCGCGCTCGTGTGCCGATTGTCCCTTGACCGTTTCCCGCCGACGCTTCAGCTTGCCCGCACGACGGCCGCCTGAATAGCGGGGAGGAGCTCATTGGCCGCGTGCAGCTTCCACACGAATCCCGATGCACCCGCTTCGCGGGCCAGACGCCTCAGGTCGGCATCGTTCGTACCGGTGAATGCCACGACGTTGACGTCCGGCGCGATCGTCTTGATCCGGCGGCACATCTCGAGGCCGTTCACGCCGCCCGGAAGGCTGAAATCGAGCAGGACGACGTCCGGCCGAAGCCGGAGCGTCGCTTCCAGCAACGTCGTGCTATCGAATGCGCAGCCGACCACGTCGCAGGAGAGCGACAACAGCCGGGAGATCGCGGTGCGAACCCCTGCATCGTCGTCGGCGACGAGGACGCGCGGTCGTTGTGGTGGCGGTTGCGACAATGCGGCTTACGTGCGAGAGCCGATAATACCAAGTTCTGTGCTCCGTCGACGCGCAGGCAATTGCGTCCGCTCTTGGCAGCCCATGCGCCCCGAAACTCACATCGTAAATCACCTGTCGTCCTTCACCCCGGCCATAACGATCGCGTGATACCCTGTTCGACATGGGTTGGATGCGACCTCGGCTTGCCCGCGTGGCTGGCGGCTGGCTCGTGTTGCACCTGTCCCTGCTCGTATCGATTCCCCCGACGTTGTGCTCGATGACGCCGCGAAGCAGGGCCGCAGCCGCGTGCACCTGCGAGCATTCCGGCGCGACGACCTGCGCGATGCACCACGCGCGGTCCTCGTCGAACGCGACGACGGGATCTCACTCCTGCGCGTGCCGCAGTACGTCTGACCCGCTCGCGTCCATCGCCGCATCGCTCACCGGGCCCGCGGCCGTGCTCGCAGACACCGGCGCGCCGAGCGTCCCGGCGAGCGCCGCTCGGTCGCTTCCTGGATTCCGCCCTCAGCCGCTCGAGTCGTCGTCCACTCCCGATCCGCCCCCGCCCCGCGCGTAGCTCCTCCATCCGAGACGAAGAGATCCGATCCTCACGTTCGAGGAGATCTCCCATATTGCCGCACACGCGCACGTCTGTCTTTGGACGATCGCGTCAGCGCGTTCTTTTCAGTGGTTTCGTCACGTGCCGGATTCTGGCGGAGGAAAGCGGTGAAAATTCAGTTGCCGGGCAGACTGCTCATCGCGGCATGCTGCACCGTCGCGTCGGTCGGCGTTGCCGGCGCGCAGGAAACGATCAACTACGCCAGCCTCAGCGGGCGAGTCACCGATCCGCAAGGCGCTGTCGTCCCTGGTGCGCAGGTGAGCGCTCGCCATATCGACACGAACGCGACCGCCGACACCGTGACGGATTCTGACGGCCGCTTCCGCTTCCCGTACCTGAGGGTCGGCGCCTACCACGTGAGAGTGCGTCTGCAAGGCTTCCTCGACGCGACTCGAGCCGTGAGGCTGACGGTCGGTTCGGCGTTCGATATCCCGATCAGGCTCGGCGTCGCGGGTGTCGAAACCAGCGTCACGGTGAGCGGCGAGGCGCCGGTGCTCGAAACGGCACGGAGCCAGATTGCCGGAACCGTATCGCTGGCTGAAGCTCAGAGCCTGCCGATGAACGGCCGGAACTTCCTGGACCTTGCGCTGCTCGTTCCCGGCGTGTCGCCTGCGAACGTCGGCAGCACACAATTGTTTCCGGAAACGTCCGCAGTACCCGGTCAGGGGCTCTCCATCGCAAGTCAGCGCAACCTGTCCAACAACTTCATCGTGGACGGACTCTCCGCGAACGACGATGCGGCAGGGCTCAGCGGGATGCCGTACGGCATGGACGCGCTCGAACAGCTTCAAGTCGTCACGTCGGGAGGGCAGGCCGAGCTCGGACGCGCGCTCGGCGGCTACATCAACGTCGTCACGAAGAGCGGTACGAACGAGGTGCACGGCACCGCCTACGACTTCATCCGCGACGACGATCTCAACGCCGCGAACGCCCTCTCCGGCGAGAAGCTGCCGATGAATCAGCAGCAGTACGGTGGAAGCGTCGGTGGTCCGCTCGTGCGCAACCGGACCTTCTACTTCGCGAACGTCGAGCAGCGTCGGCTCGATCAGACGGGGCTGGTGACGGTGCTACCGGAGAACGTGCGAATTATCAACAGCGCGCTCGCGGCCGCCGGCTCTCCCGGCTCGCCGGTGAGCACCGGCCTCTATCCGAATCCGGTGCACAGCACACACGTGCTGGGCAAGGTGGATCACCATGTCAGCCGATCCGATCAGCTCTCCGTTCGGTACAGCCTGTACGACGTCACGTCGGATCACTCCCGCGGGGCGGGCGGATTGAATGCGCCGACAGCCTCAGCGGCTCTCGATGACGTGGACCACTCGCTCGCCGTCGGGAACACGTGGACGATATCGCCTCGGACCGTGAACGAAACGCGCGCGCAGTTTGCGTATGGCGATCTGAAGGCGCCTCCGACCGATGCAGTCGGCCCGGCCGTGAACATCGCGGGCGTCGCGTCCTTCGGGACGCTGTCCGTGAGTCCCACGAGACGCCTGAACGCGATGTATCAGATCGTCGACAACCTCTCGCACCAGGCGGGCGCGCACGCGCTGCGAGCGGGCGTCGATCTGGTGTTCAACGACGACACGATCACGTTTCCGCGATCCGTTCGCGGCAGCTATGCGTTCTCGTCGCTTGCGAATTTCCTCGCGGGCAGCTACAGCGGATTCACGCAGACGTTCGGCGACCCGGTCGTGTCGCAGACGAGTCCCAACATTGGCATGTTTGCACAGGACGAGTGGCGGGCAGGCCCGACCCTGACGGTCAACGCCGGGCTTCGTTACGACGTGCAATTCCTGCAGTCGATCGGCACCGACGCGAGCAACGTGTCGCCGCGCGTGGGGTTCGCGTGGTCGCCATCGGCGTCACAGAACCTCGTCGTCCGCGGCAGCGCCGGGTTGTACTTCGATCGCGTGCCGCTTCGAGCGGTGGCCAACGCGATTCTCTCCGCAGGCAACACCACCGGCCTGGAGAATCTGCACCAGCCCGGCGTGGCCGGCATCATTCCTACACAGGCCGGCGCCCCGGTATTCCCGAGCATCCTGCCTGCACGCATCCTGACCACGACGCTCGTCGACTTCACGACCATGGACCGGCACCTGCAGAACGCGTACTCGAAGCAGGCGAGCGTCGAGGTGGAGCGGTCGCTCGGCCCGGAACGCACCGTGAGCGTCGGTTACGAGTACCTGCGCGGAACCAACCTGCTGATGTCGGTGAACCGGAACGTGCCGACCTGCATGGCGGCGGACACCAACAACGGCTGCCGGCCCAACGCCGCGTACCGCAACAACAACCAGTATTCGTCGGTCGGCGACTCGACGTATCACGGCCTGCACGTCTCGTTCGTGCAGCGCCCCGCGGCGTGGGCGAGCCTGCGTGTCACCTATACGCTCTCCAGGGCGATGAACGACGCCGGCGAGGCTTTCTTCAGCTCGCCGATCGATCCGACGAACATCATGAGAGATTGGGGCCGCTCGGACGACGATCAACGGCATCGGCTGACGCTGAATGGCTCGCTCAACACACCGACAGGACCGGCGCGGACGCCGTGGCAGACGATCACGAACGGGTTCCAGGTGAGCGGCGTGCTGCAGGCGTATTCGGCGCTGCCGTTCAACATCACGTCCGGTGTCACCA
>JAICSD010000305.1 GCA_025937075.1 Vicinamibacteria bacterium
GAGCGATTGCGCCCGCATCTCCTGGTGAAAGCGCAGCTCCTCGTCGAGGTCCCGATCGAATCGATCTCGACGGAAGAAGAACAGCAGACGCCGCAGCAGCGTGCCCATCATGTCGCCTTCATGACCCGCGTGATCGCGCCGAACATCTGGGAGAAGCGCGACTCCTCAACGCCGAGCTGCCTCTTTCCCGCCGCGGTCAGCCGGTAGACGCGGGCGCGGCGGTTATTGGCCGAGATCTTCCACTCGGCCGACACCCAGCCCTTGACCAGCATCCGCTGCAGCGCCGGATAGAGCGATCCCTCTTCGACGGTCAGCACGCCCGCCGACAGCGTCTGGAGGTGCTGGGCGATGCCGTAGCCGTGCATCGACGCGATCGACAGCGTCTTGAGAATCAACATCTCGAGCGTGCCCGGAAGCAGCTCGGTCCTGGCCCTGGCTTCTTTCATCAGTTCCTCTTTGCATAGACGAACTATGCAAGTGGAAAGTTTCCTCCCTTGGAGAGAGGCTGTCAACTGTTGGCGTTTGGCGCGAGCGGGAAGAGCAAGGCGTGGAGCCGCCCTGCACAGCATTTTGCTGCCATCCTTACGCCTCAGGCGAAAGTCACGCGCCCCCAACGGCGCGCCGCTCGTCGGACCCGAAGAAATCAGCGCGAGCCATGAGAAAAGCTTCGCGGACAACGTCTTCGTTGCCGGGGGTGTCATACGTGCCGAACTGGTGCAGACAGATGGGCAGTGGAAGATTTCGCAGCTGCGCTACGACGTCGTCTGGCGTGCCGGAGGATTCAGGGACATGATGCAGACTGGCCAATAGATCATAAAAACAGCTCGTCGCGCGGTCCGGCGCGCCTCTTCAGAAATGCACCCTTCCCACGAACTGGATCTGGCGCGCCGACGTCGCCGCCATCGTCACGGTCCCGAACTGCGGCGTGTTCACGAACCGCTCCGGCGTGCCGTAGTTCACCCAGTTGAACAGGTTGAAGAGCTCGGTCCGGAACTCGAACGCCGTGGTGCGCGTCAGCGCGAACGTGCGTTGCAGCGCGAGATCCACCTTCTTCAGCCCAGGCCCGTAGACGCTGTTCCGGCCGGCATCGCCGAACGTGAACGCCGGCGGCGTCGTGAACGCCGCGGTGTTGAACCAGTGGTCCGCACTGCGCTCCGACGCCGGCAGATACGGCGACACGCCTGGCACCACGTTCGCGCGGACCGGGTGCACGTTCAGCAGCGAACCCGCATTCGCGGTGTCGCCGAACACGCTGATCGTGAACGGGAATCCGCTCTGCGCCTGGACGATGCTCGCGACCTGCCAGTCGCCGAACAGCACGCGCGCGGCGCGCGCCCACGGCGATGCGGACGCGCTGACGTCCGCCCTGTAGGGAAGCTGATAGATCAGGCTCGCGACGAGGCGATGGCGGATGTCGCAACCTGCCGGCCCCCACTCCGCCGCGGTGTTGAAACTGTCCTGCGGCACCTCGGGTTCCATCGCCGGTGAACGGAACGATGGCGAGTCACTGTAGCTGTGCGAATACGTGTAGCTCGCGAGCAGGCTCAATCCATTCGCGAGCTTCCGGCGGGCGACGATGTACTCGGCGTTGTACGACGACGTGCCGGTATTCTCGAGCAGGTTGATGGGGCCGACCGGAAACGTCATGCCCGTTCGCGGCACATCGTCTGGCAGCACGGTGCCAGGGACGAACGCGATGCTCTGCACGGGGCGACGAGGACGCAGCGGGAGCGGGCTTGGCGCGGCGTTGTTCACCAGACGCGCGCGATCGAGATTGCGGCCCCATGCGCCAATGTAGCCGATCTCGAACATCAGGTCGTCGCCGACCTGACGCTGATAATTCGCGCTCGTCTGCTGGATCATCGGCGTCCGCGAGTACGGATCCATCGCCGTGAACGCCACGAGCGTCTGCCCGAGAACCGGCGGATCGAAGCCGAAGCCCTCCATCGCCGGTGTGATGTTGTTGCTCTGCACGATCTCCGGGAACACGAGCGGCACGTTGTGCACCTGGTTGCACCAGAGATTCATCTCCGGGTACTCGTAGAAGATCCCGTATCCGGCGCGCATGACCGAACGTTGTGCCCCGGGGCTGAAGCTGATGCCGATGCGCGGAGCGAAGTTGTTCTTGTCCGCGTAGATCAAACCCTTCGGATATCCCTGCTGCCCTCCGACGAAGGCCATCGGCTGCGCGCCGTCCCACACCAGGTTCGTCAGAATCTTTCCCACGTCGTGGAGCGGCGTCTGGAACTCGTAGCGAAGTCCGAGGTTCAGGGTGACGTCGGAACGGACCCGCCATTCATCCTGCACGAATCCATCGACGCCGGTCTGACGCATGTTCATCGACGGCAGGCCCGCCTGGCGCTGCGCGATCGCCGGCACCGCGAGGAGGAAGCTCGCGAGCGCGTTGCCGGTCGCGTCGGTCAGGCCGTGTGCGCTCGTCAGGCCCGGGGTGAACTGGAAGTACCCGCGGTTCTGGAAGAAGCCGAGCATGTCCCACCGGAACCGGCGCACATTGCCGCCGAAGCTGAGCGAGTGCGCGCCGGCGACATACGCCATGCGATCGCCTGCCTGGAACTGCACGTTGTCGTACTGACAGGGCGTGCACAACAGCGAATCCCCGAACGGCTGATAGCCCTGCACGTTGAACTGCGGCAGGCCGTAGGCGGACGGACCGCCGAAGCCGACGCCCCGAATCGCGAGCGACGTCACGAGATCTTCCCCGTTGGCCTTCTCGCCGATGCGGTGGAGCTGCATGCGCGTGGCGCCGAAGCGCAGCTCGTGCACCAACCGCCGCGAGAGCGGCTTGATCAGCGTGAACGTGAGGTTCTGAACGCGATTGTCGTGAAACGCGCCAAAGCCGGGCAGGTTCTCCGGCGTGAACCCATCCTCCTGGCTCACACTGTAGCGGCCGAACAGCGTCGCGCCGCCCGCGAAGGAATGATCGACGCGTGCGGTCAGCAGATCGCCCGTCAACCGTTCGGCTCTGGTGTCGAGATAGTTGTTCACCCGATCGTCCATGTTCGGCGCGACCACGAAATCCTGCAGCACGCGTGCCGAGACGGGATTGATGCGGCTCGCCGGAATCTGGTTGCCAGGGAATTGATCGCGAATGAACTGCGGATTCTGGACGTTCGCGGGCCGGGACGGATCGAACGCCGGATTGGGCCTCGTGGTCGCAGGATCGTAGATCGGCGCCGCGCCGGAGAAATTGCCGGTGCGCCACTGCTCGATCGGGACCGTCATCATCATCGATTGTCCCTGAGTGCTGCGGAGACCTTCGTAACTCGCAAAGAAGAACGTTCGCCGGCCGGGAAGCGGGCCCGCCAGCGTCCCTCCGAACTGATTACGATCGAAGTGTGGAAGACTGTCTGGATTCGTGAACGGGCGCGCGTCGAACGCGCTGTTGCGCACGTGGTCGTAGATGGTGCCGCGCAGCCTCGCCGAGCCTGACTTCGTGATCACGTTCACCTGTCCGGTGCCCGCGCCGCCGAGTTCGGCCGTGTACGTGCCCGTTTCGATCTTGAATTCCTTGATCGCATCGGGGGGCAGGCTGATGATGTACGTGTTGAACGAGGGATCCGTGTTGGTCGTACCGTCGAGGAGGTACGTATTCGCGGCCGCACGCCCGCCCGTGACGCTGACCGCGGAGTTCTGGCCTGGTCTCCAGTAGAGCGCTGTCGTGTCGCCCGTTTGCGCGCCGTGTGACGTGTGCACACCGGGAACGAGCAGCGACAGCTCGAGAAACTGACGTCCGTTGAGCGGCAGTTCCTGTACCTGCCGTTCATCGATCACCTGGCCGACGCCGACGGTCGTCGCACGCAGCAGCGGGACCTCGCGAACGACGGTCACCTGCTCCGCGACCGAGCTGGCCGTGAGCAGCAGCTCGACGCGAACGCGGTGGTTCACCTCCACATCGATCTCACGCCGGGCAAACGAAAATCCTTGAAGCCGCACGTCGATCGCATAGCGACCCGGCATCAAACCGGGAAGCTCGAACTCGCCTCCCTGATCTGTCTGAATGCTGCGTTCCCACCCGCGATCGGGATCGCTGACGGACACGGTGGCCCCAGGAACCGGAAGCTTCTGCTCGTCGATCACGACGCCGGCGAGCGCGGCGGTGTTGCCCTGGGCGGCCGCGGGGGCAGCGATGCCGAACGCAGCCGCGAAGACGTACAGCAAGATCACCGAGATACGCATGACCGCCGAGAGTACGCGGTCCGGCGCGCTCGCCGTCGATCGCGTTTACGCTACGAACGCTAGTTCAAATGCGTTAACGGCCCAGGCGGGCCATCGCGAGGGGCCGATCCGAGGTGATGCCTCTGCCTTCGGTCACGACATAGGAGTGCCCGGCGCGGAGGGTACCGACCGCATCGCGGCCGCCTCCGGGCCATTCGACGATCGCCTCGTCGATTGACGTGCGTGCACCGAGGCCGAACGTCACCGGCAGCTCCGACTGGGAGAGATAGCTCGAGCCGGTGCGCACCAGACGCGTGAGCCACGTCGACTCCAGGCGCGCCCGGACGCGCGCGCCAATCCCGTCGCGATTCGAGCGCACGCCGCGAAGCGTCAGGCGCACGCTATGGTTCGAGGTCTCCAGATCGTCTCGATACAGGTGTGCAGGCCCGCCGTTCGTCGTGACGACGACGTCGAGGTCGCCGTCGAGATCGAAATCGCCGAACGCGGCGCCCCGGCCGACTTTCGGCAGCCCGAAGTCGCCGCCGATCGCCTGTGCGACATCCACCAGCTGGCCGGCCCCGCGGTTGTGAAACAGGTGCGGCGCTTCCGCATAATGCACGCGCCCCTGCGTGCGCGAGATCGTGTCGTCGATGTGCCCGTTGATCACGAGCAGATCGAGCAGCCCGTCGAGATCGGCGTCGAAGAAGAAACAGCCGAACCCAAGCGTCAGGCGGCTCGCGCGTCCCAGATCCGAGCTCGGTGCCCGATCCGTATAGACGCCTGGACGCACGGGCGTGTAGAGCCCGACCATCTCGCCTGAAAAATTCGTCACGACGACGGAGGGCACGCCGCTGTTGTCGAAGTCGGCGGCGTCAGTCCCCATGCCCGCCCTCGCGCGCCCGTCGTCGCTGAACGCGAGCCCCGCCTGCACACCCGCCTCGACGAACGTGCCGTCGTGCCGGTTGCGATAGAGCTTGTTCGGCTGCGTGTCATTGGCGACGAAGAGATCCGGCCAGCCGTCGAGGTCGTAGTCGAGCATCGTGACCCCGAGCGCCTTCGACGTCGGGTCGAGCAGACCGGCAGCAGCGGTGACGTCCTCGAACGTCCCGTCGCCCTTGTTTCGATAGAGCCACGACGTCGTGCCCGGGTACGCCTCCGGCGTGCAGTACGATTTCGTCTTCCCGTCCGCGCTGCAGAAGACATCCGTCGCCGGCGTCCAGCGGACGTAATTGCAGATGAACAGGTCGAGGAAACCATCGCGGTCGTAGTCGACCCACAGCGCGGACGTGCTGAAGCCGGTCCGTCCGCCGAGGCCGGCACGCTCGGTGGCGTCGACGAAATGGCCGTCGCCGGTGTTCCTGAACAACCGGCTCTGACCAACAGCCGTCACGAGCACATCTTCATGGCCGTCGTTGTCGTAGTCGGCCGCGGCGCCGCCCATCGCGTACATCGGGACGGTCAGGCCGGATTTTGCAGTGATGTCCTCGAACGCTCC
>JAICSD010000428.1 GCA_025937075.1 Vicinamibacteria bacterium
GAGATTGACCACGAACACGATTGGGAACTCCAGGCCTTTGGACGCGTGCACGGTCATCAGGTTCACCGAATCGAGGGCCTCCAGCACGGCATTGGATTCATCGCCGGCGCTCAACGAATCGAGATGGTCGGCAATCCGCGACAGCGTCGCGTAGCCGCGGTTCTGGATGCGGCGCATGAGCCCGCGCATTTTCTTCAGGTTCTCCCACGCCTGCTGACGCCTCGGGCCGCGAAGCTCGTACGCGTACGCCGTTTCGACAAGGATCGATTCGATGAGGTCGGCCGGCGGCACACGATCGACCCGCGCGATCCAGTGCGGCACCTCACGCCGCGCCTGTTCGAGGACGCGGCGGTCGTCGTCCATCAGACGGTCCAGCACGTCGGGCGGCTCTACGGCGGTGAGCGCACCCGCGATGTTCGGCGCCAGCCGCGCGAGCGATGCGTCCGACAGCCGCATGAAACGCGACCGCAGAAGCGCTGCTGCGCGCAGGTCGGATGAGGGATCCGCGAGATACCGGATGAGGGCGGAGACATCCTTGATCTCATCCGAGTCGAAGAAACCGAGCCCCTTGTAGACGTACGTCGGAACGCTGGCTCGCTCGAGCGCGTGCTCGAACTCGCGGTGACTGGCGCGAGAGCGGAACAGGATCGCGATGTCGCCGGGGCGTGCACAACGCGCGATCCCCGTCTCGCGATCGCGGATCGTTGCCTTATCGATGATCCGTCGGATCTCCGCGGCCACCAGTGACGCACAGGCCGCAGGCTCCTCCGCCGCCGCCATGCCCAGCGCGAGTCCGCGTCCGCCTCTGCCCGCTGCCGATTCCGCGGACGGATCGAGGGGAAAACGATCCGGCTCCTGATACCGGAAATCGTCAGCGCGCGAGGCGTTCCGGCCGATCTCCTCGAACAGATCGTTCACGAACGCCAGCAACTCGGGGCACGCGCGAAAGCTGCGGGAAATCGATCGCGTGACGGGTGTACCAGGCCGCAGCTGTTCGATGAAACTGCGCGCCACGGTCAGCACCGAGACGTCCGCATCCCGGAAGCGGTAGATGGACTGTTTCCGGTCGCCCACGATGAAGATCGAAGGATGGCCGGCAATACCGGTCCCTTCGCCCCAGGCTTTGACCAGCAGCGAGACGAGCTCCCACTGTTTCCGGCTGGTGTCCTGGAATTCGTCGACCAGCACGTGGTGGTAACGGCCCTCGAGCCGGAATCGGCTCTGAGAGAACTCATCCATCCGTTGCAGCAGGTCGACGGCGCGCTGCAGCACGTCCGAGAAGTCGAGGACGGACCGGTCGTCGAGCGCAGTTCGGTATTGCGCGAGCGCAATCGAGAACATGCGGCGGATGCCGCGCGCGAGCACTGCGTTGAGATCGCGCGCGAACGCACGGACGATGCGCTCGACCGGCTCGCTCAGCGTCAGCGCCGCGGCGCGGTGCCGCCGTCCCGCTGCCGCACTCGGGTAGTCGTCGTTCACGAACGGATGGATCCGTTCGCCGCTGCGGCGCTTGCCCGCGGTTGTCAGGAAATGCGCAGCCACGCGGTCCAGCAGCATCCGCACCTGCGCATCGTCCGCGTCGAGGAACGATTCGAGCCTGTGGAGATCGCGCGCCAGCATCGCGTAGCGCGGGTGGCGGATTGGGCCCTCGTCGATGAACGCTGAGCGGCCGCCCGTGACATTATCGAACAAATCGATCAACCGGCGAACGGCGGACGCACAGGCGGTGCGGCCGGTCGCGTGCGGGGGCGATTGTTCGAGGAAACGATCCAGCACGTCCCACGCGACCAGCCGCCGCTGCAGCAGATGCGCGAGTCCGTCGCGCGTCCTACCGAGGCCGAGCTGCGCGAGCACGAGCGCAACGTCCGGCTCACGCCTGGCGAGCGCGACGAAAATCGCGAGCGAGGCATCGAGCGAGGCGTCCACGATGCGTGGCACTTCGGTCTCGTCCGCGAGCGTGAAGCCCGGATCGATGTCGGCCTCGAGAGGAAACTCGCGCAGCAGCGCCAGGCAGAACGCGTCGATCGTGCTGATCTGAATGTCTGCCAGCCGATCTCGCAGCGCCGCCCACCGGCTGCGGTCGATTGCAGACGCCTGCGCCGAGCGGCGCAGCTCGCGGACGATGCGGGCGCGCATCTCCGCCGCTGCCTTGCGGGTAAACGTAATCGCCAGGATGTTCGCCGGATCGATGCCCTTCGCGAGCAGGTTCACGTAGCGGGCGACGAGAACAGACGTCTTCCCCGTGCCGGCGGAGGCTTCGAGCACGACGTTCTGGTCCGGCGACTCGGCGAACGCGCGCGCTTCTGCGTCTTCGTCGAGGAGGGCCGCGTCTGGCGCAGGCGCCGCTTGCGCGCCGAACAGCGAGAGCTGGTCACTCATCGCCGACGTAGTCCTTTCGGCAAACCGCCGGGTACGCACACCAGTTGCACAGGAACAGCTCCGCGGGCTGAACCGGGAAGGCACCGCTCTCGATCCCCTGCACCGCGGATACGAATCGCGCCTGCCCGTCCACGAGCGCCGCGTCCAGATCGTGCGGCGTGCGTCCGAGCGGCACGAACGCCTGCTTTTCGCGGAACGCGACGTAGCCGGCGCGTCCGATCGTCCAGTGACGTCCGTGCCGTCCTTCGAGCGCCTGCACGGCACCGATACCGTAGATCGGAAGCTGGAGCGCGCGATCGCGGGCAGGCGCGCGCCCGAGCTTGTAGTCGATGATCCGCAGCGTGCCGTCCTCGAGAAGGTCGATGCGATCCGCTTTGGCCTTGATGGCTATCGGCACCGCCGCGCCGTCAGGTCCGCTGAACACGAACGGCTGCTCCAGCCCGTGCTCGAGAAGACGCTCGAGCACCGGCACGCCGTGCTCCACCTCGAACGCGAACGCCCGCTCCGCGAGGCCGCTGCTCACGGCCGATCCCAGCAGCAGCGTACGTTCGAGGGCACGATCGCCTTCGGGAAGCGAGGCAAGATGCCGCTCCGCAATTTCCGCGAACGACGCGATCGCGGCGCCCACGTTCTCCTGCGTAATCGCGCCACGTCCGCTCGCCTGCCACCGTTCGAAGAACTCGCAAAAAACGGCGTGAACGAACTGGCCGCGCTCCTGTGGTGTCATCCATCCCTGCTCGTCGCGTTCTTCAGGCAGCTTCAGCACGTGTCCCGCGAAATACCGGAACGGACACTGGACGTACTGTTCCACGTAGCTGACGCCGTATGCCGCCGGTGGACGCGGATCCGTGTATCCCTGAAATCGTCGTTCGTCGAATGAACGCGCCGTCCTGACATCCAGCCACCGCGCGGCCGTTTCGGACAGAACGGACACGTCCACGGGCTCAGTCGCGAGCGCCTCATGGATGAACGCCCGCGAGGCCGCCGAAGGCCCGCGCCGTTCGATCCCGAGGCCCGCCGCATCCACATCGTCGATCAGCGCCGACGGCGACACCAGCGCATCGTCTTCGAGCGTGAACGCGGAGAGCGAAACGCGGCGCCGCGGGAGCATCAGCAGGTCGTGGAACTGCGCGCGCGCGGCCGCCAGGCGCTCCTGTTCAGAAGGCCAGCCGAGCTGCGACAGCAGCGATGCCGGGTAGAAGATGCTCCGGTGGCTCCGCTCGGGCCAGTCCCCTTCCACGAGGCCGACAATGCGGAGCTCGTCGACGTCGGCGAAGGGAGCGGTCACCGCATCGATGAGGAGAAGCCCTCCCTCACCGAGTCGCGGCGAAAACGTCTGGCCTTCAATCCACCGCCGGACCATCCCCGAGAGCTGCCCGATGGACAGCGGCTCGCGATCGTGCGCGGCATGCGCCGCTTCCAGCGCCGTGAGCGCGCCGAGCACCGCAGCACGCGCGCGCATGTGACGCGCGTACCACTCGTCGTCCGGGGCGGGGAGCCGTTCGTGTGCCGCCACGAACGCCAGCAGCCCGCGAATCTGATCGACGGCGC
>JAICSD010000010.1 GCA_025937075.1 Vicinamibacteria bacterium
AGACTGCAGGGGACCGAAGTCTAACGTCGCAGAACCGGAGGGAGTGCCGCGATTGGATGCCGACCGCGCGCTCGTGGAAGCAGCGGCCGGAGGAGACCGCGACGCATTCGATGAACTGGTCCGCCGGCACGAGTCGGCGATCCTGGGGCTGTGCCGCGCCCTTTCGGGCGGCAGCGCGGACGCGGAGGATCTCGCACAGGAGGTGTTCGTCCGCGCGTGGAAGAGCCTGCGGACCTTCCGCGGCGACAGCGCCTTCCGCACGTGGCTGCACCGTGTCGCGGTCAATGTCGCGCGGACGCACCACGCGAGCCGGGGAAAGATCATGCGCCTGTTCCGTCCTGCGTCGCCCCGCGACGAAGATCCACCCGATGCCGTCGAGCCCATCGACGCGCGGCTGGCGCGCCGCGACATCGTCGAGCGCGCGCTCGCGACGCTGCCCGACGACCTCCGTGAGGCCATCACGCTGCGCGATCTGCAGGGCCTCGATTACCGGGAGATCGCGACGGTCCTCGACGTGCCGATCGGTACGGTCGAGAGCCGCATCTTCCGCGCGCGTCAGCGGCTCCGCCCGCTGCTTGCGGCGCTCCTCGATCGGCCGGTGACGTCATGAGGTGCGATCGAACAGCGCCGCTCCTTGCCTCGCTCGCCGACGGGATGCTCGACGGCGAGCGCCGCGCGATGCTCGACGCGCATCTCGCGGTGTGCGGCGTCTGCCGGACGTCGCTCGGTGATCAAATCGCCGTCCGCGCGTGGCTGACGACAACGCCGGATGCCCCCGTGCCCGACGGGTTCCGCGATCGCGTCCGCGCGCGCATCGAAAAAGACGATGGGGTGTTCGGCGTCACGGATTTCCGGCTCTGGACGCTGCGGCTCGCGCCGTTGGCCGCAATCCTGGCGCTCGCCGCGTGGCTCGGGCTGGGAGCGAAGCCCTCGACGGCGTTCACCGGCGCCACAACGGTTGCTGCGGCGTCGACCCGCTTCTCGCCGTCCCGCGTTGTGGACTGGCAACGGTCCGTGAGTGGAAACGCGCTGCTCGAAGCGGCGCTGTTCCCGTCGCAGGGAGGAGCCGCCGATGTCCGATAGCCGCGCGAAAATCTGGTTCGCGCTGTTCGTGCTCGCGGTGTTTTGTGTCGGCGCCGCAACGGGTGTCGTGATCGGCCGGCGGCTTGGACCGCCATTGCGCCCCGGGCGCGGCTTCTTCGGGCTGGGCCGCGGCGCCATGCGCGGCCCGGCGCCAGCGGGGTTCCCGCCGTCCGAGGGACGCGGAGGGGCTCCGCTGCCGCCGGATCTGGTGAACCGGCTGACACGCGATCTGCAGTTGGACGCCACGCAGCAGGTCGAGCTGCGGAAGATTCTCGACGATCGTCGGAGCAGACTCGAACAAGTGCATCGGGAGGCGCGCGAGAAGTTCGAGCAGGAGCAGCGGGAGCTGCATCAGGCGATCCGGGGCATTCTTCGCCCGGATCAACAACAGGCATTCGATCACTTCACGGAGCGCCGCCCATGAAACTGAACATCCCAGCGACCTCGAGCCTCGTCGCGTTGACGTTTGCCGCCGCCGTTGCGGTGCACGCGTCGACGAAACCGGTCCTCACGTCCGGCCCGCTCGACGGGCACATCACCATCGACGGGGACGAGAGCGATTGGACAGGACCGTTGCAGCCGTTCGGCGACGCACCGTTTTCCGCGCAGGCCGTCAACGACGGTCAGTACGTGTATCTGCGTCTATCAGCCTCGTCACCCGACGTGCGCCGGAACGTGACACGGTTCGGGCTGACCGTCTGGTTCGATCCGAACGGCGGGACGAAGAAGGTGTTCGGGATTCGATATCCCGTCGTCGAGGAGCCATTCGATCGCTATCAGCGCGATCGCGCCGCAGGCGGTCAGCGCGAACGGCCGAGGGAAACACCGGCCGAAGGCACAGGCGATGCGGACCAGACGGCCGATGCCAGCGATCGCGTCGACGTGCTCGGGCCGGGCAAGCACGACGCGCGCAGCCTGACGCGCGATCATCTCGAGGGGATGGCGGTCGCGATGCGCGTCGCGCAGGGGACGCTCGTCTATGAACTGCAGGTGCCGCTCGCCACGGGAGAAGGACGGCCGTACGCGATCGGGACGTCACCCGGCAAGACGATTGGAATCGGATTCGAGACGCCGAAAGTCAATCGGCCGGAATTTGGCAATCGCGGCGGCGGCTTCGGCGGCGGAGGGATGGGCGGCCGCGGTGGGTTTGGCGGCGGACGACGCGGGCCCGGCGGCGGCGGCGCGCGCGGCGGTGGCGGCCGCGGTGGCGAAATGCCGAAGCCGATCAAAGCCTGGGGTCAGATCATGTTGCACGAATAGCGTGTCAACTCCCAACTCCCAACTTCCTACTCCCAATCGTTCGCGTTCGCCGGATTGGACGACTTGGGAGTGGGGAAGTGGATTGGGAGTTCGGATCGCGCCAGGGAATCAGTTCGCGGTGATCGCGCGCACGCTGTCGTCGGCGGCGAGCCGCTCCAGCATCGACACGGGCATCAGCGCGACCACTTCCTGCGGGTCGGTCGCGCTGGACATGACGCGTCCGCCGAGCGCGGCGATCTTGCGCTTCAGCGCATCGTTGAACGGTGCGTGGACGCGAACGAGCGTTCGCCCGTGCCGGTCGACGCGAATCCCGGTCGTTCCCTTCGGCGCGCGCCGCGCATCGCCGCGACGCCTGTAGATCTCCGTCATCAACGGCGCGCTGATCTTCTGCTGTGCGGACAGGCGAGTCTGCGGGTCCACGAGGGAACGCTGCGCGCGCAGGGCGGGCGCCGCGACAAACAGCGCGATCGCGGTGCAGCACACGACGACGACGGCGACACGAGTGGTCCTCACGGATGAGACTCCAGCCTTTCGGGGAGCTGAACTTCGGATGCTACCACGCGGCCGGGAACCGCTCAAACGGTTACACTTCTGCAGTCGGCTCGTGCGCGACAGTCTCCCCACTATGTCTCTGGTTCTGCTGCTTTTATCCTTGCTTCCCGCTATCGGCGCTGCGCAGACACCCGCACAAGCGTGCGCGACCCGCGATACGTGCCGCGCGGAGGCGTTGATTGCCGAAGCGTCCGGCGATTTCGAGCGGTTTCACGATCTGTCGTGGCGCGCCATGCAGAAGGGCAAGCCGAACGATCCCGAGCTCATGGCCATGCTCGCGCGCGCCATGGCGCTCAGCGGTCGTCCAGGCGACGCGATCGTCATGCTGTCGCGCCTGGCCGACATGCACGTCAAGGTGGATACCTCGGGCGACGAGTTCCGCGTCGTCCGCACGCTGAAGGACTGGCCGGACGTCGAGTCGAAACTCGCCGCGCTGACCGGCCCTCCCGTCACGGACGCCGCTGCGCCCCCACCGCCCCGCCCCACGCCCGGTGCCGCACAGCCATCGTCGCCCGGCGCTCCGCCGTCGTCCGCCGCCGCGCCCGCATCGGCCGGTTCCGAGCCGTCGCCTTCCGTGACCGAACCTGCATCACCGCGAACCGAACCCACCCCGGGAACCCGAGAACCGAGAACCCCAGAACCGAGAACCAGAACCCGAGAACCCAAGAACCCGAGAACCCCGGAACCCGGGAACCGAGAACCCGATTTTTCGTTCCCCTCCCCCCCTTACTCGACGACCGGGCTGGCCTACGACGCCGTGTCGCGTCGATGGCTGATGAGCGACCGCAGCACGGCCGGCCTGCTCGTCGTGGACGAAATCTCGCATCGCGTCGTCCCCCTCGTGAGCGGCGCGGGCGCCGGGTTCTACGCGACGCTGGCCGCGTTCCGGATCGACGCGCGCCGCGGCGATTTGTGGGTCGTGAGTTCGAAGCAGGACGGCGACCACGTCGAGTCGATCCTGCACAAGCTGCAGCTCGTGTCGGGGCGGCCCATTTTCGAGGTGCAGGCGACCTCGCTCGGCGACGTGCGACTGGTGGATGTGGCGGTCGATCCGAGCGGCACCGTTTACGCGCTGGACGCGGCGGACAGCCGGATTCTGCGCGTACGCCCGGGAAGCCGCGCGTTCGAGCTCGTGACGCGCATCAACGTCTCGTTGCCGACCGCGTTCGATGTCGTCGACGATCGAACCGCTTTCGTGGCTGGCGCCGACGGCGTGTCGCGCGTCGATCTCTCCACGGGCCGGACGTCCCTCATGAAGTCGCCGCAGCCGCTCGACGGTATCGCGGCGCTCGATGCCGCCACCGGTTCGCTGTTCGTTCTGCAGCAGAGTTCAGAAGGCGAGCGACTCCTTCGCTGCAAGCTGGACAGGACGGGGCAGTCGATCGGGTCGACGACCGTCGTGGACTCAGCAACCGCTATGGCCCGGGCCGGCGACAAGCTCTACTACGTGGCATCGCCGGGCGTGATCAAGTCCGTTCGGCAGCGCCCCTGACCCGGCGCCGACGCGTCCCCTTGGCCCGGAAGCTGCACTGTCAGCCCGACTGTGTCGCTGACCGCCATCCTCACGCCGGCCGAGCAGGAGATCCTCCGCGAGGAGCGCCGCCTCCTGAACGACCTGCGCGCCGCGCTGCTGCGCTTCGGCGCGACCGATGAGAACCTCGCCCCGCTCGAACGCTCGATCGAACAGCTCGACGAATTGTTCCTTCTGGTCGTGGTGGGAGAGTTCAACGCCGGCAAGAGCGCGTTCGTCAACGCGCTCGCAGGCGAGCGGTTGATGGAAGAGGGGGTGACGCCGACAACGGCGCGGGTGACACCGGTCCGATGGGAAGACATCCTCATCGTCGATACGCCTGGCACGAACGCCGTCATCCGCGAGCACGAGCAGCTCACCACCGAGTACGTGCCGCGCGCCGACCTGGTGTTGTTCGTCACGTCGGCCGACCGTCCATTCACGGAAACGGAGCGCGCGTTCCTGGCGCAGATCCGCGACTGGGGCAAGAAGGTCGTCATCGTCATCAACAAGGCCGATATCCTGCCCGGCGAGCGCGAGCGGACCGAAGTGCGCGGCTACGTGTCCGACAACGCGCGTCGCCTGCTCGGCGTGACGCCGGAGATCTTCCTGGTGAGCGCGCGTGCGGCGTTTCGCGCGAAACGCGGCGAACCCCAGTTCTGGCAGGACAGCGGCTTCGAGCCGCTCGAGCAGTACATTCGCGGCACGCTGGATCAGGCCTCGCGGATGCGGTTGAAACTGCTCAATCCTCTGGGGGTCGGCGCAGCGCTCGTCGAGCGCTACTCGACAGCCGCGCGGGATCGGCTGCGGCTTCTCGAGGAGGATTTCCGGCTGCTGGAGGACGTCGAGCAGCAGCTCGCGGCGTATCGCGCCGACATGACGAAACAGTTCGAGGGGCGCATGGCGGCCGTCGATAACGTGCTGCTCGAAATGGAACGGCGCGGCCACGACTACTTCGACGACACGATGCGCATCGGCCGTGTCCTCGATCTGCTGAATCGCTCGCGCGTGCAGGAAGGATTCGAGCGGCAGGTCGTCGCAGATGCGCCGCAGCAGATCGAGAAGCGCGTCAACGAAATCGTCGACTGGCTCGTCGACGCCGACTACCGGCAGTGGCAGCGCGTCGTACGCCATCTGTCCGATCGACGGAAGGAGTTTCGCGGACGCATTGTCGGGGAGAGCGACGAAGCGGAGGCGCGGCCGTTCCACGAGGAGCGGCGCCGGCTCGTCGAAGCCGTCGGGACGGCGGCGCAGCGCGTCGTCGAGACCTACGATCGCCGGCACGAAGCGACGACGCTTGCCGATGGGGCGCGCAACGCGGTTGCCGCGGCCGCCGCCGCCGGCGCCGGAGCCGTCGGCCTGGGAACGATCGTCACCATCGCCGCGACCACCGCCGCCGCCGACGTGACCGGAATCATTCTCGCGAGCGTCATCGCCGCGCTCGGATTCTTCATCATCCCGGCCAAACGATCGCAGGCGAAAGCGCAGATGCGCCGGAAGATTGCGGACGTGCGCGCACGACTCAGCGAGGCGCTGCACACGCAGTTCACCGAAGAGATCGCCCGCAGCGCTGAACGCCTCGACGAAGCCGTCGCCCCTTACAGCCGGTTCGTGCGCAGCGAGGGGGAGAAGCTGCGCGAGACGGACGAGCGGCTCAAAGCCCTGGATGCGCAGAGCCGCGCATTGCGGGCGCGGATTGACTCACTGGCGGCCTGAGACGACTGCCGGCTTC
This sequence comes from Vicinamibacteria bacterium, assembly GCA_025937075.1. The sequence continues at coordinate 6,138 of JAICSD010000010.1, forward strand.
ACACCTGCGCAGCCACAAACGGAGGGTACAGCTTCACCCTCGACGCTTCGAGTCGTTGCGTTGGACGTTGTGCCCTTGAAGGTCCGGTCGCTCGGTTCGTCCTTGGAGGTTGCGCAATTGGGAGTTGAGTAGTTGTCTGGACGGTGCTATCGTCCCAACCACAGCCGCGTGTGCGGCTGATCCGGAGACCCGGCATGGAGACCGGGAGCGCATGTCCACATTCCTTGCTGCCTCTTCCCGCATCACGCTCGTCGAATCGGCTGCCGCGCAACTCCGGCTCGAGGCCGCGCGTGCGTTCGTCGACCGCCACGCCGGCGCCGGCGACGTCCTGATCGTCGCCGCCTCCCGCAGCGCCGCGGACGACTTTGCCCGAAGCATCGCCGCGCGGAGCGGGGCCACGCTCGGCCTGCATCGATTCAGCCTCACGCAGCTCGCCGCTCGCATCGCCTCGCCCGTGCTTGCCGCTCAGGGCGTCGCCCCGTCGTCGCCGCTGGGCCGCGAGGCCGTGGCGGCGCGCGCGGCCTTCGACGCGCGCGTCACCGACAGCCTGCCGTATTTCGGACCGGTGGCATCGACGCCCGGCTTTCCCCGCGCGCTCGCGCGCACGCTGGGCGAACTTCGAGCGGCGCAGGTCGCAGCGGAACGGCTGCGCGGGCTCCCGCTCGGTGGTCCCGATCTGGCGGAACTGCTCGATCGGTTCGAGGAGCAATTCCATGCTGCCTCTTCCACCGATCGCGCCGCGCTGTTCGACGCGGCGACGCGCGCACTGCCCGACGCGGCCGACGTGTACCGCGACGCTGCGTTGCTGCTCCTCGATGTGGCGCCGGACTCCGGAACGGAATGCGCATTTGTTCAGGCGCTGACCGCGTCGTCGACACGAGACGTACTCGTCACCGTCCCCTTCGGAGACGTCTCGACGCTCACGAAGCTCGAAGCGCTTGGTATGGAGCGCGACGTACGAGAGCTGAAGGCCGAGACGGACCTCGCGATGCTGCGGAGGCATCTCTTCGCCGACACGCAGCCGCCCGTCCGCGAACCGGTTGGAGACGTCGTGCTCTTTTCCGCGCCCGGCGAGGGTCGCGAGTGCGTCGAGATTGCCCGGCGGATCCTGGACGAAGCGCGGAAGGGCGTCCCGTTCGATGAGATGGCCGTGTTCCTGCGCGCGCCGGAGCGCTATCTCGGGCTTCTGGAACACGCGCTTGCGCGGGCGGGCGTGCCCGCTTACTTCGATCGCGGCACCCGTCGGCCTCACCCCGCGGGGCGTGCGTTTCTTGCGCTGCTGGCGTGCGCGACCGAGAAGCTTTCCGCCCGGCGGTTCGCCGAGTATCTCTCGCTGGCGCAGGTCCCCGTGCTTTCCGGCGCGCCGCGCACGCGTGAATTCGTCGTGCCCGACGAAGACGAATTTCCGCTCTTTCGCGCCATCGACGGCGGCGACGCGGCATCAGGACGCAGTACGGAGGACTCCGAACCGACGACCGTGACTGACGATGACGCGGTCGTGCACGGGTCGTTGCGTGCACCGTGGAAATGGGAAACGTTGATCGTCGAATCGGCGGTGATCGGCGGCGATCCCGGCCGCTGGCATCGGCGCCTCGACGGGCTGGCCAACGAATATCAGCTGCGCCTCGCGGCGGAGCGGCGCGACGATCCGGAATCACCGCAGGCCGCGCGGATTGAGCGGGACTTGCGCAACCTCAATCACCTGCGCGCGTATGCGCTGCCCGTCATCGATCGGTTGGCGTCATGGCCGGCTGCTGCGACGTGGGGCGACTGGCTGGATCGGTTCGCGGAGCTGGCGCCATCGGTGCTGCGGCATCCGGATCGGGTCCTGCGCGTCATCGAGCAGCTGCGGCCGATGTCGGCGATCGGCCCGGTCTCGCTGGACGAGGTGAGCGCGGTGATTACCGGCCGCCTGCTGGCGGTCGAAGACGATCCGCCGAGAAGCCGTTTCGGCCGCGTGTTCGTTGCCGGCCCGCAGCAGGCGAGAGGCCGCATGTTCCGCGTCGTCTTCGTCGCCGGACTGGCCGAGCGGCTGTTCCCGCAGCGGCCGCACGAGGACCCGATGCTCCTCGACCAGGAGATGCGGGTGCCGCTCGCGTGCGGGCTGCCGGTGCAGAACGATCGCGCCCGCGCGGAACGCCTGCTGCTGCGCCTTGCGGTGGGCGCGGCGACCGAACGGTTGTGGCTGTCGTATCCGCGCATGGACGTCGCGGAATCGCGGCCGCGCGTGCCCAGTTTCTATGTGCTGGATATCATGCGCGCGATCACGGGCCGTATTCCGAGGCACGAGACGCTCCGCGAAGATGCGGCGGAGCGCGGAGGCGCCCGACTCGCCTGGCCAGCCCCGCGCGAACCGGACGCGGCCATCGACGATCTCGAACACGACCTCTCCGTGCTGAAGCGGTTGATGGCGATCGAGCCGCGATCGCGGGTGCGCGGCCAGGCGCATTACCTGCTCAAGCTGAACGAGGCGCTGCGGCGTTCGGTCACCGCGCGGTGGGCCCGCGGCCGCTCGCTGTGGACCCAATGGGACGGCATCACGCGCGTGACCGGCATGACGAAGCCCATGCTCGACGGCCAGCGCTTGTCCGCGCGTCCGTACTCGTTGTCGGCGCTGCAGAAATTCGCCGCGTGTCCGTATCAGTTCCTGCTCGCCGCCATCTATCGCCTGCAGCCGCCCGCCGACGTCGAGCCGCTGCAGAAGCTCGATCCGCTGACGCGCGGATCCATTTTCCACGAAGCGCAGGCGGAGTTCTTCCGCGCAATGAAGCGCGACGGCCGCTTGCCCCTCGAATCGTCAGACGTGACGGAGGCGCTCGCAATACTCGACGGCGTGGTGTCGGCCATTGCGGACAAGTACGAGGAGACCCTCGCGCCGGCGATCGACCGCGTGTGGCGCGACGAAATCCAGGACATCTCGCGCGATCTGCACGTCTGGGTTCGCCGGCTCACGAATCACGACGGCTGGCGCCCGGAATATTTCGAATACGCGTTCGGCCTGCCGGGCGACGACGGCCGCGACCCGGCCAGCCGCGACGAGCCCGTGCTCGTCGACGGCCGCTTCCTGCTCCGCGGATCGATCGATCTGATCGAACGGCGCGCCGACGGAAGTCCAGCGCACCGGGTCACGGACCACAAGACGGGCCGTAACCGTACGACGTGGAAGACCGTCATCGGCGGCGGCGCCATTCTGCAGCCGGTGCTCTACAGCGCGGCGGTGGAGCAGGCGCTGGGCATGCCCGTAACATCCGCGCGGTTGTCGTACTGCACGTCTGCGGGCGGCTTCGTCGATCACGAGATCCCGCTGAACGACGCGAACCGCCGCAGCGGGATCGAGGCGCTCGAAATCATCGACCGCGCCGTGGAACTGGGGTTCTTGCCGGCGGCTCCATCGGAACGCGCGTGTACCTGGTGCGACTTCCGCCCGGTCTGCGGGCCGGACCAGTACGAGCGCATCAGGCGGAAGGCGCCCGACAGACTCGGCGACCTCGAAGCGCTGCGGGAGCGTCCATGACCTCGACTTCCAATCTTCGCGACGCCGACGCACGCCACGCCATCGCGACGGCTCTGAACGAAACGCTCGTCGTCGAAGCCGCGGCCGGAACCGGGAAGACCACGGAACTCGTGAAACGCATCGTCGCGATCGTGGCTGAAGGTCGCGCCGAGGTGCGGAGCATTGCGGCGGTGACGTTCACCGAAAAAGCCGCGGGCGAGTTGAAGCTGCGGCTTCGGGAAGCGCTCGACGAAGCACGCGCGAACGCCGGGCACCCCGACGTGACCGCGCGCCTGAACGAGGCGCTGCGGACGCTCGAAGAAGCCGCGGTCAGCACCATCCACGGGTTCTGCGCCGAGCTGCTGCGCGAACGGCCCGTCGAAGCCCGCGTGGATCCGCTGTTCACCGTGCTCACCGAAGCCCAGGCTGACCATCTCTTCGGCGAGGCGTTCGGAACATGGGTGCAGGACCAGTTGCGCGAGCCGCCCGAAGGCGTCCGCCGCGGACTCCGGCGCTCGGTGTGGCAGGGCTTCGGCGCGTCGACGAGGGAAGACACGCCGATTGATCGGCTGCGCCGCGCCGCCTGGGACCTCGCGCAATGGCGTGACTTCCGCGCGCCGTGGACGCGGCCGCCGTTCGATCGTGACGTCCGCGTGCTGGCGCTGCTCGATCGCCTCCACGCGTTCGCGGACCTGACCGATGGTCCCTCTTACGTGAAGGACCCGCTCTTTCTCGACACGGCTGCCGCCCGGAACCTGAGCATCGAAATCCGCGGCTCGGCCGATGCGATGGGATTTCGCGAGGCCGGCGGACGCGGAGCCGCGCCAGTCGATGCGATTGACGCGTGGGAAGCGCGGCTCGTCGATCTCTCGCGCGATCGCAGCTTTGCCAAAGCGCGGCACGGCCGCGGTCCCGGCTACAAGCACGGCGTGACGCGCGCCGCGTTGGTCGGTGCCCTCGACGCGTTTCGCAGCCAGCTCGAAGCATTCCGCATGGATGCGGATGCCGACCTTGCCGCCGCGCTCCAGCGCGAACTCCCGGGAGCGATCGAGCGCTACGAGGCCGCGAAGGCCCGCGCCGGCGCGCTCGATTTCCTCGACCTCCTGCTGAACGCGCGCGATCTGGTGCGCGACAACGCCGGCGTCCGGCGAGGGTTCCAGCAGCGGTTCACGCACATCTTCGTCGACGAATTCCAGGACACGGATCCGCTGCAGGCGGAGATTCTGATGCTGCTCGCTGCCGACGATCCCTCCGTGACCGATTGGCGAAAGGCAGTTCCGGTTCCCGGGCGGCTGTTCATCGTGGGCGATCCCAAACAGTCCATCTACAGGTTTCGCCGTGCCGACGTCGCGACCTATCAGGACGTCTGCGATCGCCTGGAGAAACTCGGCGCGCGCTGCGTGAAGCTGACGACGAGTTTCCGCAGCGTGCCCGAGATCCAGGCCTGCGTGAACGCCGCATTCGAACCGGTGATGACCGGCGACGCGGCGACGCTCCAGGCGAGCTACGTGCCGCTGACGCCCAGCCGGCCCGCGATCCCGGCGCAGCCCGCGCTCGTGGCGCTGCCGGTGCCCGAGCCGTACGGATCGAAGAACGTGTCGGCAATCGCGATCGAGAAGTCGCTGCCGGACGCCGTGGGCGCGTTCGTGTCATGGATCGTGAACGACAGCGGCTGGAAGGTGAGCGCCAGGGGATCACTTCGCGCCGTCGAAGCCAAGGACGTGTGTGTCCTCTTCCGCCGGTTCCTCAGCTTCGGCGAGGACGTCACGGCGCCCTACGTCCGCGCGCTCGAAGCCCGCAGCGTTCCGCACGTGCTCGTCGGGGGCAAGAGCTTTCACGATCGCGAGGAGGTCGAAGCCGTGCGCGCCGCCCTCGCCGCCGTCGAGTGGCCGGATGAGGAGCTGTCGGTCTTCGCCACGCTGCGCGGTCCGTTGTTCTCGATCGGAGACGAGGAGCTGCTCGAGTGGAAGCAGCGCTTCCACGTCTTTCACCCGTTCCGCGCGAACGCGGACGGCTGTCCCGCGCATCTGCAGCCGATCAGCGACGCGCTGCGCCTCCTGCAGCGGCTGCATCGCCAGCGGAATTATCGGCCTGTGGCCGACACGCTCCAGGAGCTGCTCGACGCGACCCGTGCGCACGTGGGTCTCGTGCTCAGGAGCGGCGGCGATCAGGCGCTGGCGAACGTCCTGCACATCGCGGAACTTGCGCGGCAGTACGAAGCCGGCGGCGGCTTGTCCTTCCGCGGGTTCGTCGACGCGCTGCGGTTCGCGTCCGAGACCGCGCAGGCGGCTGAAGCGCCGATCCTCGAAGAAGGCAGCGACGGCGTCCGCATCATGACCGTGCACAAGGCGAAGGGCCTCGAGTTCCCGATCGTGGTGCTCGCGGATCTCACGTGCAAACTCGCGCGCGCCGATGCGGGTCGCTGGATCGATCCCGCCGCGAACCGCTGCGCGCTCAAGCTCGGGCCATGGACGCCCACGGACCTGCTCCTGCACAACGCGGAGGAAGCCGCGCGCGATATCGCGGAAGCGCACCGGCTTGCGTATGTCGCCGCCACGCGCGCTCGCGACGTCCTCGTCGTCCCCACGATCGGCGACTGCACGTACGAAGGCAGCTGGCTCGAAGCGCTGGCGCCCGCGGTCTACCCGCCTGAAACCATCCGGCGGGCGCCGTCCAGACCTGTGGGATGCCCCGCGTTCAAGTCGACCGATTCGGTGCTTGCCCGGCCGGACGGCGATCCCGCAACGCCGTTGACCGTGTCGCCCGGCCGCTTCTCGTTCGACGGCTATTCCGTGACATGGTTCGACCCGCGCGCGCTGGCGCTGGGCGCCGCCTCATCGTTCGGGCTGGTGCGGGACGACTTGATCGTGAAGGACGGCGACATGTTCGCCGTCGAAGATCGCCTGGCCGAATACGAGCGCTGGCGCGCCGATCGCGACGCGGCGATCGCCGCAGGCGGCCGTGAGAGCGTCAAGTTTCAAACGGCAACGGCCTGGGCCGCGCACGCGGCGAGCGTCGGCCTGGATGACGCGCTCGCGGCAGCGGCGGCAGACGTCGAGATCGCCGAATTGCCGCGCGCGTCGGAGCGCCCTCGCGGGCCGCGCTTCGGGAGCCTCGTGCACGCGGTGCTTGCGGCCATCCCGCTCGACGCCGACAACCCGACGATCAGCCGGACGACGAACACGCAGGCGCGCATCATCAATGCCTCCGCGGAGGAGAGTGCCGCCGCCGTCCAGGTGGCTCGCGACGTGCTCCGCCACGACATCATGGCGCGCGCGCGCCGCGCGGATCGGGTTCGGCGCGAGACGCCGGTATCGTGGGTGCAGCCGGACGGCATGCTCATCGAAGGCGTCCTCGACCTCGCGTTCGACGACGGCGAGCGGACAGTCGTCGTCGATTTCAAAACCGATCACGAGCTGTCGGCCGGGGAAGCGCGCTATCGCGCGCAGGTCCAGCAATATGTCGAAGCGGTCGCCCGGGCGACGGGGAGAGAGGTACGGGGTATTCTCTTTCGCGTGTGAGCTGAGGGGGTGGAGCAATTACAACTACACAACTGCCAACTGCCAACTACACCAAGGCGACAACTCCCAACTCCCAACTCCCAACGCCCAACGCCCAACGCCCAACGCCCAACGCCCAACGCCCAACTGGCCACTGCGAACTTCCAACTGGCCGCTGGCGGCCGGCAACTGGCATCCGGCGGCCGGCAGAGCTTCAAATTTCCGGACCGCATGTTATGCTGCTTGGCGTCAGGTTAGAGGACGTCCCGCCGCTAGTTCAGCTACGAGCCTTCCTCCAACAATGTAAATCGATGGTAAGGACGGTGACGGTCCCGCCATCTCGAGTCCCCGTCGTCGGGCGGGGCAGGAGTGTTCGAAGAATGGCTCGGAAACTTTTCGTAGGCAATCTCCCGTTCAGTACAGGTGAGCAGGATCTGCAGGATCTGTTCGCGCAGGCAGGGCAGGTCGAATCGGTGACGGTCATGCGCGACCAGATGACCGGGCGCGCACGCGGGTTCGCGTTCGTGGAGATGGCCAGCGACGACGACGCACAGCGCGCGATCCAACAGTTCAACGATTATTCACTTGGCGGCCGCAACCTCACCGTCAATGAGGCGCGTCCGAAAACGGAACGCTCGGGCGGCGGCGGGTTCGGCGGCGGCGGCGGGCGCGGGTTCGGCGGCGGCGGCGGCGGCGGCCGCGGCGGCAACAACCGGCGCGAACCGCGCTGGTAGGAGTGAATAGACAGGAACGGCTCGCGCTGCTCGAGATGCTCGGGCAGCGCGTCACACAGTTTCGCCGCTACGAGGACATCTCACCGTTCCGGCGCCCGCACGAACCGCTCGATCTCTCCCGCCTCGTTCGTTCTGCCCTCCAATCCGGTTCCCACATCTCAATCGCTGACGCCGTTGACGCGCTGCGCTCGCGGACCGTCATCGAAATGCACTGGTCCGGCAGCGATCGGTGGGTCGCCTGGGCGGCGACGCTGCCCTCCGGCATTCACGTCTACTGCGACTCGGTCCCTTCGGAGCATCGCGTGCTCGCGTCGGTGAAACGCGGCAGCGCCACGGAGGCGGATCGTTTTTTCCTCGAACTCCTCGCGGAATCGCGCGGCGATTGTTTCGGGATCGAAATGGCTGGCGGCGCGCCGGTGCGCATCAGGACACCCATCGACGACCGCGATCTGCTGACGGACGTCTTTGTCGAGTTGCTTGAAGGCACGGAGGCGGAGGCCCAGATCGGTTCGGGCAGCGGCGACTTTCGGGTCGACGTGGCGGGCTGGCTCGCCGATGTGCTGGAGGGGCCCGCCACATCCGCGCGACCGAGACGCTATCCCAGGCTCCGCGACGAACTCTTGGATTCGTAAGGGTTTACGAAATCGTCTGCGCCATTTTCAGAGGCCGTGGTACTCTGGGAGGCACCGTCGAGCAACTTCGAGCTCGGCCATTCTCTGCGAAATGGCTCGGGAGAGGCGTATGCACACGAGGGCGCGCGCCCGCCTGTCCAGTCCGACCGTCAGCTACATCTTCTTCGCCCTCGCCGCGGTGGTGGGCGCGTTTGTCCTGTACAGCGCCGTCGAGAACCCGCTCGCCAGGATGGAGTTGCTGGCGACGTGGGCGATCGTGTGCGTGATCAGCATCCGTACCGCTCGCCGGTTGCGCATCGAGTCGGAACGGTCGCGCGAGGCCCGCGCGGAATCGATGCAGTCCGCACGGCTGTCGCAGCTCACGTCGGCGTTGTCACACGCGCGGACGCAGACGGCGGCGATCGAAGCGGCGCTGCAGGAGCCGCTGCACGCGCTGCGCGCGGACGCCGGCATGGTCATCGCCGTCAACCGCGATGGTGCGCCCACGGCGATTCAGCGCGCGGTCGGCTACACGGAAGAGCAGCTCGCCCAACGCGATCCTGCCACCCAGCAGGGCAAGTCGCCGGCGTCGGTCGCCATAGGACGCGGCGCACCGATGCTCGTGCCGTCGCGCGACGGCTACGGGCAGGAGTTCGGCGCACAGGCCGCACGCAGCTGGACGTACGAATCGCTGCTGGCGGTGCCGCTCCTCGTCGGCAGCCGCGTGATTGCGGTCGTCCAGCTCGAATGGCGGAAGCCGCACGCTCTCCTCGATGCCGACCGCGATTACCTCGACGTCTTCGCCGCGCGCGCGGCGCAGGCGCTCGATCGCACGTTCGAATTCGAATCGGCGCTGCGCGCCCGCACGGACGCCGAAGCGCTGCGTGAACGCGCGGATCAGGAACTGGCGGAACGCCAGAAGATCGAGCGCGCTCTGCGCGCGAGCGAAGCGCGCTACCGCGCGTTGGCCGCCCGCACCACCCGTCTCCACGGGATGGCGGCGGCATTGTCGGAAGCCGCAACGCTGAACGCCGTCGCGCACGCCGTCGTGCAGCACGGTCGAAACGTGCTTGGCGCCGCGGGTGGAGACGTCATGCTCCTGTCCGAGGACCGCCTCGAGACGGTGCACTCGGACGGCCCGGCGCCCGCTCCTGCGTCGCTCGTGCTCCAGAGCGGGTTGTGCGCGACCGAAGCGATTGCGGCGCGCGGGCCGGTGTTCGTCGCCTCCTTCGAGGAATGGCAGGAACGATTCAGCCGGTCGGCCGCGCTCGCGGCCGACGGCGGATACGTGTCCTCGGCGACGCTTCCGCTGCTCGGCGACGGCGCCGTCATCGGCGTACTCGCGTTTCACTTCACCGCGCCGGTGAATTTCGACGACGAGTACCGCGGGTTGTTGCTCTCGGTCGCTCAGCAGTGCGCGCAGGCGCTCGACCGCGCGCGATCGTACGAAACGGCACAGGCCGCCCGCGCCGAGGCGGAATCAGCGAACCGGATGAAGGACGAGTTCGTCTCGATCGTGTCTCACGAGCTGCGGACGCCGCTCAACGCGATCCTGGGCTGGACCTCGATGCTGCAGCAGGGGTCGCTCGACGAATCGATGCGCGACCGCGCCCTGCAGTCCGTCGCCGACAACGCGCAGCGGCAACTCGGCCTCGTGCAGGACCTCCTGGACTTTTCCCGCCTCCAGGCGGGACGGCTTCCGCTCGACATGGACGATGTCGATCTGCGCGCGGTGCTGCGCGGCGTCGTCGAAACGCTGGTGCCGACGGCCGCCGCGAGCGGCGTCCAGCTCAACGTGCAGACCGCGCCTCCGCTGCGCCTCCGCGGAGATGCGCGGCGGCTGGAGCAGGTGTTTTTCAACCTGCTTGGCAATGCGCTGAAGTTCACGCCGCGCGGCGGCGAAGTGCGGCTGGGCGTCCGGCTCACGGAGCGGGCGGTGGAGATCAGCGTGTCCGACACCGGCGAAGGGATCGACGCGGCGTTTCTCCCGCATATGTTCGAGGCGTTCCGTCAGGCCGGCACCACGAGGTCGGGTCGCCACGGCGGCGTCGGCCTCGGGCTGTCGATTGCGAAAGAGCTGGTGGAAGCGCACCACGGCTCGATCCGGGCGGAGAGCGGCGGCCCCGGCACCGGCGCGACCTTCGTCGTCACGCTGCCGGTCGCGGTGGCGCAGACGGCGTCTGTGTAGCGAGGCGCGAGGTTTGTAGGGCGGCGCTTTTTGGGACGCCGGCGGTGCAGCGCGAGGTCTGTAGGGCCCCTTTATGGGGCCGCCGGTGGCGGAGCGCGAGGTTTGTAGGGCGCCCCTTTATGGGGCGCCGGTGGCGGAGCTTACTGGGATGCCGGATTTGGAAATCGGTTCGTTGAGCGCGGCACCGGGCGTGAAGACGTTCGGCGAAAACGTCTTCGACCTTGCGGGCACGCCCTATCGGCTGCCGATGTGGCTCGTCAACGGCGCGTCCGACGGTCCGACGCTCGTCGTCACCGCCGGTGTGCACGCGGCCGAGTACGCGAGCATCGCCGCGGCCCTCGAACTCGGGCGGTCCCTCGACGCGCAGCACCTGCACGGGCGCGTTGTCGTCGTGCCGGTGATGAACCTGGCCTCGTTCGCGGCCCGGTCCATCTACGTGTCCCCGCTCGACGGCAAGAACCTGAATCGCGTGTTCCCGGGAGACCCCGCCGGCACCGCCTCGCAGCAGCTCGCGCACTGGGTCTTTCAGCGCATCATCGCGCGCGCGGACTACTACATCGATCTCCACGGCGGCGATCTCATCGAAGCGCTCGTGCCGTTCACGATCTTTTTCCGATCGGGCACCGCGCGTGTGGACGATGCGTCGCTGGAGTTGGCGCGGACGTTCGGCATTCCCTACATCGTCAGCAGCGAAACAACCGGCGCGACGTTCTCGGCGGCATCGAAGGCCGGTGTGCCGGCGATTCTCGCCGAAGCCGGCGGCCAGGGAATCTGGACGCGTGAGCACGTCTCGCAGCTCACGACCGGCATCCAGCGCGTGCTCCGGCACCTGAAAATGATCGATGGCCAGCCGCCCGCGCCGCTGCCGTCGACGGTCGTCGAGCACTTTCTCTGGCTGCGCAGCGAGCACGACGGATGCTGGTATCCGGCTGTCAGCGTCGGAGCAGAGGTACGCAAGGGGCAGGACCTCGGCCAGGTGATGGATTATGAAGGCCACGTGCTGCAGCGGGCGATCAGTCCAGCCGATGGCCGCGTGCTGTTCATCGTGACCTCGCTGGCCATCAACAACACCGATCCGCTGCTCGCGGTCGGCGCGTAACGAGCGCTTCATATGCCCGCACAACAGTCATTCAAGAGTCACGCGCACCGGCCGACGATGACCGTCATCGCGTTCGCGCTGCTCGTCGTCGCAGCGGTCGAGTTCGTGCTCGCGTGGCCGCACGGTACGCCGCGATCGCTGACGCTCGGGACGGGCGCTCTGCTCGGTTCCGTCTTCATGCTGATCTGGATGAGCCGCGCTTACACGACGCGGCTGCAGGACCGCATCATCCGCGCGGAGATGCGGATTCGAGCCATGCAGCTGATGACACCGGATCAGCAGCGCGCCATGGCGACGCTCTCGATGAAGCAACTGGCCGCCCTCCGGTTCGCCTCCGATCCCGAGCTTCCGGCGCTGTGCGAACGCGCCGCGCGCGAAAAGCTCCCGCCCAACGACATCAAGCGCGCCGTCAAGACCTGGGTCGCCGATTACGATCGCACCTGAGCGCGGGCGACCGCCCTGCGGAACAACGCCCAGCCGGCGATGTTGGTGAGCACGATCACCGACGAAATCTTCAGCGCGAACTGCAGCTGGCTCACCACGTCGACGATGGGCATGACGGCCAGCACGACGAAGAGCAGGGTCATCAGGAATCCGGAGAGCGCCAGGACGCGCAGCCGTGCGGAACCGCGCACGGCAGGGCGACCGACGAGCGGGATCGCGAACATGACGAGGTACGTCAGCGCGTAGAAGATCCCCGACGCATTCCACAGCAGCTGAAACGCCTCCTGTTTGCCGACGCCGATCGAACCGATGAGCGCGAAGGCGAGCGTCACGATTCCCACGAAGACGATCGAGTTGACGGGGGTCTGGTAGCGGGGATGCAGGCGTGTGAACCACGCGGGCAGCAGGCCATCCCAACCCGCAACCATCGGCAGGCGCGTATTGCCCGCGAACAGCACGCTCGCCTGCGCGACGCGTATCGCGAGCATCACCAGAATGGTGGCGGTCGCGATGCCGCTGATCGGCCCGAGCGCAGCAAACCCGGCGCTCAGCACCTGCGGAATTGGAGCGATGAGGTCGATCTGATCGAACGGCACCAGCGCCAGGACGGAACTCGTGCCGAGGATGAACATCAGCGCGATCACCGGGGCCGCGAACATCACCGAGCGGGCGATCGCGCGCGTCGGATTACGGCACTCGCCCGCGTGGATCGCGACGTACTCGAAGCCGCCCAGCGCGCCGAATCCCATCTTTCCGAAGAGATTCAGGCTCATGATCGACATCGCGGGCATCGCGGTCGCGAGCGGATGGAAGGCTGGAATCGTGCCGTGCGCGACGTTGAGCCATGGCAGCGCCACGAGCATCGCGAACGTTGCGATCATCAGCACGCCGCCGGTCGTGTGGAGCCATTTGCCCACGCTCAAGCCGCGGACCGTCAGCCCTGCCAGGGCCGAAAGGATGACGACGTTCGCCGCCGCGACCATCCAGTTGCTCGAGACGATGGCGTTGCCTGCGGCCGACAGAATGTAGCGGAAGTACTGCGTCACCTGCAGACCGATTTCCGACGTGTTGAGGATGCCGAACAACCACAGGTTCCAGGCCACGAGAAAACCGGTCAGGTCGTTGAACCCGAGCTTCGCCCATTGATACAGACCGCCCTCGAGCGGCATCGTCCGGTTGAGGTGTACCACGACCGCGGCGGACGGAAGATAGAAGCACGTGATGGCGGCCACCCAGAACACCACGTGCGCCGGGCCCTGTTTGGCGGCGACGCCCACCCAGGGCAAGCCCACGATGAAGAGGATCTGGGTGAACGTGAGATCGGCGACGCCGAGGTCCTTGCGCAGGTGCTCGCTGCGCGCCTGGACTTCGGCTTCTTCCTGCTGGAGCGTCACGGATGGGCCGGTCATGACGGCCGAGCGTAGCGCAAACGCGGGCGCGGCGTGCGGAACGCGGGGTGCCGAGTGCGGATCGGTTGCGGTCTAATATGAAGTGCGAGTCTGGAGGATATTGTGAGCAAGCTGGTTCTGGCGATCATGCTCGTGGGTTCGTCGGCGCTTCCGGCAGCCGCCCAGCGAGGCGCTGCGACGCAGCGCGCACCCACGACAGGGCCTGCCGCCTTCGCGGTGACGGTGACGGACCCGTCTGGTACGCCGCTCACCGGCGTGGACGTGACCGTCACGGGACGCGCACAGCGATCGGCCTCGACGGAAAACGGACGGATCGCGTTCGAGGATCTGCCGGTCGGCCCGTATCATTTCAAGTTCGAGAAGGACGGCTACGACACGGTTGAACAGGACGTCACCGGCAAACGCGGCGCGCCCGTCGACGTGAAGGTGACGATGACACCGACGCCGAAGCCGGTCGAGCCTCCGCCGCCACCCGCCCCGGAACCCAAGCCGCCGAGCACGGTCAAACCGGTCGTCCTGGATATGCCGGCGTTCATCGAGAAGTATTACGTCGGCAAAGCGAGCGGTACGACGACGCCGATGGCGTGCAGCGAAGGCGGCTCTGCGACGCTCATCCAGGCGAACGAGCCGATCGCGGAGCATACGCACGCCGACGCCGACGAATACGTGTACGTCATCGCGGGGGAAGGGAATGCCCGCATGGGGGGCCGACAGGAGCCGGTCAGCGCGGGCGTGTTCCTCATGATTCCGCGCGGCGCGCCGCACGCGTTCACGGTGGGTAAGAAGCACCCGCTCGTGTTCGTCTCGACACTCGCCGGCGGCCACTGCAGCTAGCGGGCTTGCGGCCTTGCGGCCGCGGTGCTCGGTGCTCGGTGCTCGGTGCTCGGTGCTGGGTGCTCGGTGCTGGGTGCTCGATGCTGGGTGCTCGGTGCTCCTCGCGATCGAAGGACGGGCACCGTTCGTCTAATGCGCGAAGGAGGCGCTCATGCGTCTGCTTCGCTCCTCGCTGAATCTCCTCGTCGTGGTCGCTTGCGCGCAGGCGGGCAGCGCGTGCGCTGGCGTTCGTGTGTATTCCGATCCCGCGCTGACGCACGAAATCGGCGTGAAGGTGTACGCGCCGAAGCCGTACCTGCTCGTCGCGCGGACCGGCGCGAAGAACGCGCCCGTGCAGGTCGCCGTCGTCTATCTTCCCGACGCCAACAACGCGTCGTACATCCGCCAGCAGCGCGGCTGGGGATCGAACGATCTATCCATCGGCATCCAGAACGGGATGCTCGTGCAACTCGGGTCGAAGAGCGACTCGCACCCGGCGGAGACGCTCGGCTCCGTCGCCGATCTTGTCGCGGCGGCCGGTGGCGCGTACGGCGACGTGCGTCCGCGCGCGACGCCGGAGCCGGAGCCAGAGGAGCCAGACGCTTTCGAGCTTTACGAGATCCGTCAGGAACTCGGACGGACGGTGCTGGTACGCGTCTCCATCGACCGGCTCGGCCGCGACTGACGCGACGAGCGAGAGCGTGCAGGGCGTCCGGCAGAGCGAAGCCCCCCGGAAAAAGAGGACAAAACTCTGCTTCCAAACGGACGTTCAGATCCGCGCTGAAAATGTAATCGCGCGAATGCGCCAGTTTTCGCGTGTACTCGCTGGCGAGCCTCTTGCGATTCTGTCTCGCGTGGCGGTGGAACTGCTGGTCGGCCGGGTACTCGCGATTATGCGGCACCCCCTTCTGGCCTGGCCGCGGCTTCCACCGTCCGGCCGCGTGGTGTTGGCCGCCGGGTATGCCGGCGTCTCCTACCTCACGGTTATCGCCCTGCTTCTGACGCTGCAGCGCTGACCCGCGAGCGCCCTCCCGACACGAACCAATCTCGGCCGTGCGTTACAATCGCGCGCGTGTCCCTGACCACCGGTACCCGCCTCGGCCCCTTTGAAATCGTCGCGCCGATCGGCGCGGGCGGCATGGGCGAGGTCTTTCGCGCCCGCGACGCGCGCCTCGGGCGCGACGTCGCCGTCAAGGTCCTGCCGTCGCTCTTCGCGGCCGACGCCGATCGGCTCCGCCGCTTCGAGCAGGAAGCACGGGCGGCCGCGGCGCTCAATCACCCCAATATCCTCGTCGTCTACGACGTTGGCACGACCGAGGGCGTGCCGTACGTCGTCTCAGAACTCCTCGAAGGGGAGACGCTGCGGCAGACACTCGAGCGCGGCGCGCTGACGCCGCGGAAGGCGATCGAATGCGGCGTGCAGATCGCCAGCGGCCTGGCGGCCGCGCACGACAAAGGCATCGTCCATCGCGACCTCAAGCCCGAG
>JAICSD010000120.1 GCA_025937075.1 Vicinamibacteria bacterium
CGACCCGGCCCGCGCAGCGAGCGTGGGCAGCGAAGCGGG
Source organism: Vicinamibacteria bacterium (assembly GCA_025937075.1). Next base: position 40 of record JAICSD010000120.1, read on the forward strand.
GGCCCGCGCGAGCGAAGTAAAAAATGAGCCGCGTAGGAATCGAACCTACAACCCGCAGATTAAGAGTCTGCTGCTCTGCCAATTGAGCTAGCGGCCCACGTCACGAGGCGTGCAAACGCCGATTCTACCAGATCCGGCGCGACGCGTTGCGCCCCAGGGCAACGCCACGGGTTGCGGGGTTGACGCGCCGGGTGCATGATGCGTCGCATCTGGATCGCCATGGACCCGCTGTTGTGGATCGCGGTAACGCCGCAGACGAAGGCTGACCAGGAGAAGCTGGGCGCCGGACTGCAGAACCTGATGACGGAGGACCCGTCGATCGGCGTGCGGACAGATCCATTCACGGGTACCACACGAATCGGCGGAGTCGGCGAACACCACCTCGAGATCATCGTCCATCGCCTCGCGCGCGAGTTCGGCGTGCACGCGAGCGTGGGACGTCCCGAAATCGCGTACAAGGAGACCGTGACTCGTGCGGCGGACGGCGAGAAAAAAGTCGCCGGCATCATTCGGGGGCGATCGGAGTACGCGCACGTGAAGATCCACCTGTTCCCGGCAGAACGGGACAGCGGTTACATTTTCGAGAACGCCATCGTCGGCGGCGCCATTCCTGAACGGTTCATCGCATCCATCGATGAAGGCATCCGTGGAGCGCTCGCGTACGGCGTGCTTGGCGGCTACCCTGTCGTCGACCTCCGCGCGGAGCTGTACGACGGCTCGTACCACGATGTGGATTCGTCGGAACTGGCGTTCCAGATGGCCGGCTCGCTGGCGTTGCAGAACGCCGCGAGGCAGGCGCGGCCGACCCTGCTCGAGCCGGTCATGGCCCTCGAGGTTCGAGTGCCGCGCGTCAGCGCCGGCCCGGTCAGCGACGATTTGCGGCGTCGGCGTGCGCGCATCACCCGCCAGGAGGTGCATGACGACGTCATGATTCTTTACGCGCGCGCAGCACTCGCTGAGATGTTCGGCTTTGCGTCGGATCTGGATTCGAAGACGGCGGGACACGCCAGCTTCGAGATGCATCTCGATACGTACGAAGCAGTGAGGGACAGAGGAGACGCGGGCCCCGACGCGCTCGAAGTACCGGCGATTCCAAGGCGGCCGTTTCCGAGCCTCGGTTCGCTTCGCGCGGCGTTGCCCGAACCGTCGACAGACGAACCCTGAGAGGCTCTGTCAGAAATCGAGCACCGCGTCGAGTCCCCGGTGCAGACCGACGAGCCTCGACACCCGGCGGATCGCAAGCAGTGCACCATCGACGTAGGGGCGTGCGCTGGCGCCGGCGTCATGGCGGATCGACAGCCGCTGGTCAGGCAGACCGAAGATGACTTCCGTGCTGATGACGAATCCCGGGAGGCGCACGGAGTGCACCTGGGTTCCTCCCAGCGTGGCGCCGCGTGCCTCGCGCTCTCCCACCGTTCGATCCACCGGCAACGTCGGCTCCTGGGCACGCACCCGCCCGAGCCGCGACGCCAGCTCGCGCGCGGTGCCGCTCGGCGCATCCGCCTTGGCGTCATGCGCGTAATCGATGATCTCCCACTGCGAAATCAGCTTCGCGGCCATTTCCGCACACCGCTGCATGAGGACAACCGTAAGGGCAAAGTTGCCGACGGCGAGGACGCCGCGCTGGCGCTCGCGCGCGAGCGCATCGATCTCTTCGATGTCGTCGTCTGTCAACCCTGACGTGCCAATGACGACGTGGGCGCCGTGCTCCAGCGCCGTGCGCACGTGCGACTTCGCAGCATCGGGCTTCGTGTACTCGACGAAGACGTCGCAGGGCTGCGCGAGCGCCTCCTCCACCGTCGCGTAGACGGGAACATCGAGGCCGGGGACGCCAATGATCGGACCCAGCATTTCGCCCGCGTGCGTGCGCGAAGTCGCTGCGATCAACTGAACGTCCTCCGCCTGCCGGCAGATCGCGCGCGCCAGTTCAGACCCCGCCCACCCCGTCGCGCCCGCAAGGCACACGCGTGTCGTCATCGGTGGAAACCACGTCTGTCAGACCGAATTCGCGCGTCGCGCACGCCGCACGCCGCGCCCCGCACGCCGCAGACCGCACTCCGCACGCCGCAGCCGCACGCCGCACGCCGCTAGGGCGTCACAATCCGGCCGAACGGCTTCAACTGCTCCTCGACGACCTTCCGATCGCCGACGACAACGATGATTGCTTTGTCGTCCTGCAAGTACTTGCGTGCGACCTCCGAGACCTGCGCCGGCGTCACCGCGTGCACGCGCTTGACGTAGTCGTTGGCCCAGGTCGGCGACAGCCCCTGCAGATCGATGAACCGCAGCTGCGCCGCAATGCCGGCGCGGCTCGAGTTCTGAAGAATGAACGTCCCGGCGAGGTAGTTCTGGATCCCCGACAGCTCCTCCTCCGACGGCGGCGCCGCCTGCAGGCGATCGATCTCGCCGAAGATTTCCTTGAGCGACGGCCCGGTGACGTTCGTCGTCACGTCCGCCACCTCCGCCCAGTACGCGTCGTGGTAGCGCGTGTTCACCTCGCTCGACGGCGAGTACGTGTAGCCCTTGTCCTCGCGGATGTTCCTGGTAATCCGCGAACCGAACGAACCCCCGAGCAACGCGTTCATCACCTCGAACGGAATGTAGTCGGCGTTGGTCGGATCGATGACGGGCACGCCGACGATCACAGTCGACTGCACGGCACCCGGACGATCGATGAGATACACGACCCGCTCCGCATGCGGTGCGGGCGTGGGAGGGCTCGCAGCGGGCCCTTTCGCCCACGCCGCAAACGCCTTTCTCACCGTCGCTTCGACGGCGCGATCGTCGAACCGCCCGACGATGTAGAGGCGCGAGCGGCCGGCGCCATACGTGCTGTCGTAAAAGTTCCGCAGTTGAGCGAGCGTATAGCTCTGAAGCATCGAGGGGGTCGGAAAATCGCGGCCGTACGGATGATCGCCGTACAGGACCGCGTCGAACTTCTGCTCCGCCAGCGGCTGCGGCTGGCTGAGCGCGATCGAGAGCTGACGCGCCAGGTCAGCCTTGAGGCGCGGCAGTTCGGATTCGGGGAACTTCGGATGCTGCGCGACATCGGCCACGAGATCGACCATTGACGCCGCAGACTCCGAGAGGACGTCCCCTCCGATCGTCGTGACGTCTTCGCCGACGTTCACGGTCAGCGCGCCGCCCATGCGCGCAACCTGATCCGAAATGTCCGTCGCGCTGCGCGTGGTCGTGCCTTCCCGCATCAGGCGGCCTGTGAGATCTGCGAGCCAGACCGTATTCGCGCTCTCGAAGACGTTCCCGCTCCGGACCGTGAGCGATACGTACGCCTTGGGAATCGTGCCCCACTGCACGAGCGCGACCTCGAGGCCGTTGTCGAGCGTGAATCGCTTCGGCGCCGGCACCTGGAAATCCTTGGCGGGCGCCGCTTTGGGCGGGGTCGCGGGAAACTGCGCGGATTGCTGGGCCTTCGGCCGTGCGACGGCAAGAACGGCGCACGCGGCAGCGCACGCGAACAGGGTGAAACGGGAGGTCATCGCCCACCTCCGTTTGCCGCGCCGGTTCCCTTGCCTTTGGGCGTAATCGTCAGGATCGTGCGATTGGTCGGCCGCAAGTACTCGCGCGCGGTCTTCTGGATGAGAGCCGGCGTCACCTTCGCGAATTCGTCCTCCACCTCATTGATCTTCGCCGGATTGTCATCGAACAGCGCGAAGGACGCGAGCAGGTTTGCGCGCCCGAATCCGACGAGGCTCTCCTCCTCGTCGTAGAGTGACGAGCGCATCTTGATGTTCGCCAACGCCAGTTCGCCGCTCGTCAGCGGCGTCGACTGCAGCTTGTCCACTTCGGTGTCGATCGCCGACAGAATCCGATCGTCCGTCTTGTCTGCGTCGTGGATCAGCGACACGGTCCAGAGGATTGGCCCGTCGACGTCGAACATGTTCCCGAGGCCGATGTTGATGCCGCCGCTCACGCTCCCCGCCAGGCCCTGCTTCTGGACGATGGCCTGATAGAAGCGGCTGTCGTGGCCCTGCACCAGGACCTGATCGATCAGCCCCATCGCGTACCACTCTGGCGTGCCCCGCGCCGGGACGTGATAGCCGATGGCCAGCGCAGGCCGCGTCGCGAGCGCATCCTCATGATTGACGCGCTTCTCTTTCTCCTGCCGCGGCTCTGAGATGTCGGGCCGCGGCGGCACGGTCGCGGACGGAATGGGTCCGAAGTACTGCTTGATCCACCCGAGCGTCTGCGCCGGATCGATGTCTCCCACGACGACGAGCGCGGCGTTGTTCGGCGCATAGTACGTCTTGAAAAACTTGCTCACGTCCTGCAGGGTTGCCGCGTCGAGCTCGGCGAAGTCGCCGTAGAAATTGTGCGCGTTGTACCAGTTCGTGTTCGCGACCTGGGGGAGGTCCAACCAGGGAAACCCGCCATACGGCTGGTTCAAGACGTTGACCTTGACTTCGTTCTCGACGACCGCGCGCTGGTTCGTCAGGTTCTGTTCCGTGATGTCGAGGCCGCGCATCCGGTCCGCTTCGCCCCAGAGGATCGTCTGGACGGTATTGCTCGGGACGACCTCGAAGTAGTTGGTGAAGTCGAAACGCGTCGAACCGTTGAGAATGCCGCCGTTCGATTGCACGAGGCCGATGAAGGCGTTCTTGCCGAGGTGTTCGGACCCCTGGAACATCAGGTGCTCGAAAAGATGCGCGAAGCCGGTGCGGTCGCGCGGCTCAACGCGGAATCCAATCTTGTAGTAGACAGCGACAACGGCCGTCGGCGAGGTCGTATCGCGGACGAGAACGACCTTCAACCCGTTGTCGAGCTTCTGATACTGGACGGGAATGCGGACGCTGCGCTGCTGGGCCGCCGGACCGGCGGGTGCGAAGAGTGCCGCCGCCAGGATCGCGGTGACGCTTTTGAGACCGTGCATGAGAACGTACCCCTGAACAGGTACGTTATCACCGGCGGCCCATAAAGGGCCGCCCTACGGAGAGTGGCGGTCCGTGATGGGCATCACCGGCGGCCCGTAAAGGGCCGCCCTATGAAGAGCGGCGGCCCATGAAGGGCCGCCGGCATTCATCAGATGAGGAGTCCCTGCGGTCGGCGACGATTAGTTCAGCGACACGATGTGGCCGACGATCGTCGGCGGGAACGTATTGTGATTCAGGACGCCCTCGAACTCGAGCGTCTGGCCCGTCGTGGACAACAGCTCCATGCTGACCAGGAACGTGTTGTCGGGCGTCGCCGTCAGCGAGCCCCCCACAATCGTGCCGCGGATCGTCCGGAGACCGACGCGCAACTGAAACACGCCGCCGGTAATCGCGGACGTCGCGCCGGGCGCCGGCAGGTCGTCGTGCTGCACCGCGACGGTGAAGGTTCCCAACTGCGTGTTGATCCCGGCAACCGTGCCTTGCAGGATCCCGGTGAAGATCGCGGAGCCGCAGATCGACTGCGGACAGAGCTCGATGCCGAACGCGTTCGCGTCGGTGGGCCTGCTGGCTGCGTGCGCAGGCGTCGCGAGGAGTAGCAGACAGATCAGGGCAACCGGGGTGAGGAACCGCTTCATCATCGTCCTCCTTCAGTGCCGACCGTGAGGGGGCGCTCGCGATCGCGCGCACCCTTATATAGGAGTTGGGCAGGCAACGCAATTCTTGCGGCGTTGGGAGTTGGGAGTTGGGAGTTGGGAGTTGGAAGTTGAAAGTGAGCCTGCCGCTCTCACTTCCCCTTCTGCGTGAGCTGGAACGGCTGGCTGGCGATTGTGAGCGTGGCGGCGCGAGCCGGCCCGTCGTTCGCCTGGACGGCGATCGTCACCACACCGTTGCCCGTGCCGGTCGCGCCATCCGCGATAGTGGCCCATGACACGGGACTGCTCGCCGTCCACGCGCAACCGGGATCAGCGGTGACGTTGACGGTGATGTGGTCGGGGCCTTTGCCCGCGTCGTAAAACGTCGGCTTGATCGCGTACGTGCAGACGCCGGCCTGCTGCACCGTGAACGCCTGGCCGGCAATCGTTACGACCGTAGATCGCGCCGGGCCGGTGTTCGCGTCGATTGTGAGGTGCACGAGACCGTTCCCGGTTCCTGACGCTCCCGACGCCACCGTCACCCAGGGTGCGCCGCTCGCGGCCGTCCACGCGCATGTCGTTCCCGCGGTGACGGTCACGTCGACGGCGTCCGCAGCCAGGCCGGCGGTATACGAGGCCGGATTGATTGCGTAGCTGCACGTCGCCCCGGCCGCTTGCTGGACCGCAAGAGTCGCGGATCCGACGAGCACGGTTCCGCTGCGCGCGTCTGCGGTATTCGCGGCGATGGTCAGCTTGAAGGTGCCGTTGCCGGCGCCGGATCGCGGGTCCGCAATCGTGATCCACGGCACGCTGCTGGTCGCTTCCCACTGGCATCCATCCGCTGCAGTGACCGCAACTGTGCTGTCCTGCGCGTCGCTCGTGACGTTGAGGGACGGCGGCGTGAGCTGATAGGTACAGGCCGGCGCCGCCGGGGCGGCCTGAGTAATCGTGAGGGTGCGGCCAGCGACAACGATCGTGCCCGTGCGCGCAACGCCTGTATTTGGCGCGACCGTCGCGACCACGGCACCGGATCCCGAACCCGCGGCACCGGTCGAGATCGTGATCCACGGAACGTTGCTCGTGCTCGACCAGGCGCATCCGGCGGCGGCCGTGACGGTCAGGTGCACGTCGCCGCCCGCAGCGTCGATGGATGCGCTGATTGGCGCCACCGTGACCGTGCACGCGGGCGGCGGTGGCGAGGGCGGAGGCGGCGGGGTCGGCTCAGGTGTTGGAGTTGGCGGCGGTGGGGGAATGGGCGTTGTCACGCCTGCCTGCTGGACCGTCGCCTGCGCGTCGCCCACGATGATGTTGCCGGCGCGCACCGCGGGACCGGTATTCGCGGGGACGACAACACGGATCGTCGCGCTGCCCGTTCCGCTGGACGGCGACACTCCAGCGATCCAGTCAGCGTTGCCCTTTGCCGTCCACTGGCATCCCGGCGTGGCGGTCACGGCGAAGGAGACGTCGCCGCCCGGCGCATCAACCGTGGCGGTTGCAGGCGACACCGAATATTTGCAGGGAGCCGCAGCCTGGACGACGTTCACCGACTCGCTGGATACGACAACCTGCGCCTGTCGCGACGTGCCGTTCGGGTTCGGCTGAACCGAATAGTCGATGTTCGCGGGTCCCTGCCCGCTGGTGGAGGAGAGCGACACCCACGCTGCGCTCGTTGTTGCGGACCACGAGCACTCACGCTCGGAATTTACCGTGAGGCTCCCGGTCCCGCCAGACGAGGGCAGCTCCGAGGCGTTGTTCGAGAGCGTGACCTGACACTTGATCGCGGTCGGCCCGGTGACGTTCGTCGAGGCGGACGATCCGCAGGCGATCGGAAGTACCGCGCCACAGGCGACGAAGACCGCCAGCATCAACGGACGCGCGAAACGCACGCCGGTTACGTACCTTGTGACCATCGCCGTGCGACGAACCCACCCAGGGCGCAGAACCGCCACGAATATGCAAGTTGCACGACCTCGTCGGAGTGCGCAGCGCGGTCAACCTGGATGAGCTGGCGGCTTGACAGTACGCCGTACGAGTACTAGAGATAGGAAGGCGTGCTCACAAAGGAGGTTCTCGGATCATGACTCGTCAGTTCTGGACGAAGGCGATGGGCGTTGCGTCGGCCGTGCTCGGTGCGGCCGTCCTGGTCGGGTGCGGTTCGTCGGCAAACAGCGCGCAGAACTCCGGCACGTCGGCAAGTGCGACCCCGTCGACCGCTGAATCGCAGTCGCCGGTCGAGCGCGGGAAGTATCTGGTCACGGTGGTCGGCTGCAACGATTGCCACACGCCGAAGATCATGGGCCCGAATGGTCCGGCGCCCGACACATCGAAGCTCCTGTCCGGCCACCCGGAAGGCATGCGAATGCCTCCGCCTCCGCAGCTCCCGCCCGACGGCCCGTGGGCGATCACCGTCGCTCCGACGCTGACCGCATGGAGCGGCCCGTGGGGCGTGTCGTTCGCGGCAAACCTGACGCCGGACAAGAACACGGGCCTCGGCATCTGGACCGAGGACATGTTTGTCAAGGCGATCCGCACCGGAAAGCACATGGGGACGTCACGGCCCATCCTGCCGCCAATGCCCTGGCAGGAGCTGTCACACATGACGGATACCGACCTGAAGGCGATTTTCGCGTATCTGCAGACGATTCCGCCTGTGGCCAATCACGTGCCGGACCCCATCCCACCGAAATCGCACGGGAACAGCTGAGGCGCAGATCCTGACCGGCCGATTGACAGGGGTGCAACCCGGTCAATACACTCAGGATCTTCCCGACATCATGATCGGCCGAACTATCGGTAAGTACCGCATCCTCGAACGCATCGGGCGCGGCGGCATGGGCACCGTTTATCGGGCCATCGACCAGACGCTGGAGCGCGAAGTCGCGATCAAGGTGCTCAACGCAGAGGTCACCGAGCCCGAAGCGCTCAAGCGCTTCCGGATCGAAGCGATCACGCTCGCGCGTCTGCAGCATCCGGCAATCGCCACCCTCTTCGAGCTGACCGAAGACGATGGCAACCTGCTGATGGTGATGGAGTTCGTCCGCGGCGAGACGCTTCAGAAACTCGCCGAACGGATGGGGCGGGTGCCGCCGGATTTCGCCGCGCAATTGTGCAATCAGGCGCTCGACGGGCTCTGGCACGCGCACCGCGCCGGCATCGTCCATCGCGATCTCAAGCCGGGCAATCTGATGGTGACCGGCGACGGCATCGTCAAAGTGATGGACTTCGGGATCGCGCGCATCACGGGCTCCGAGCACCTGACCTCTGACGGCTTCACGATGGGCACCCCGGCCTACATGGCGCCTGAGCAGGTGCGCGGTGAAGAAGTCGATGCGCGTTCGGACATCTACGCGATGGGTGTCGTGCTCTATCGCCTGTGGACGGGACAACTCCCGTTTCAGGGAGAGACGCCGTTCGAGATTGCGCACCGCCAGCTGAACGAAGCGCCGCCGCCGCTCAAGGATGTCGCGCCGGATCTGCCGTCGTGGTGCGATCTCGTGTTGTCGCGCGCCATAGCGAAGAATCCATCGGAACGCTATCAGACGGCGCTCGAGTTCAAGAACGCGCTCGCCACCGCGGCGACATTCATGTCCCTCGACGACGTTGCGACCGTTACGCTGCGCACACCGCGCGCCGTGATGCTGCCCACGCTGACGCCATCGAGGCCGGTCTCGACGGATTCCTCGCGCGCGGCCCCGGCGTCCCAGCCATCGCGCGCGCAGGAGGTCGTCTCGACGCCTCGCAGTACGAGTGCGGCGCAGCCGGCCGCGGCGCCGCCGATGATCACCTCGCCGAGTGCGACCGTCCCAGTCGGCACGCCGGCGGCCGGCACGGCCCAAACACCGGTTGCTCAGCCTGCGAGCGGACCGGTCACGGCAACCCCGCCGACCACGGGTCGGACGGTCGTGATCTCGCCGCGGCATGTGTTCGCGGGCGTCACGTCGTTGATGATCGTCCTCGTCGTGCTGGCGATCGGCACCGTACTGGCGGTAAAGCGGATTCAGCAGCAGAAGCTCGTGGCCGAGCAGGCGGCGGCAACGACGACGGTTGCGCCGCCATCGCCCCCGGCGGCACCAACCGCTCCGGCGCCCCCGCAAGCCGACGCTTCGACGCCGTCTTCAGGGTCGGCAGCCGCTGCCACACCCGATGTCCCCTCCCCCGCAGCACCGCCACCCGTCGCGTCGCCGGCTCCTGCGTCGGCTCCTGCGAAAGCTGCAGGGACCACGGTGGGAAAGGCGGCCGCCGGCGTTCCGGCGGGAGTCCAGGCGAACGGGAAATCGCCCGCACCTTCGACAACTCCGCTGCCCGCGAAACCGCTTCCGTCTCCGTCGCCTCCAACTGGTAGCCCGGCGCCCGCTGCGGACACGCTGCCGCCCGTGTCGTTCGACAAGGTGAAGCTTCTGGTCGTCGAAGGCGACAAAGCGCGTGAGGACGATGCGGAGTTGCGCTTCGCGAACGGGACGGTGCAGATTCTCGGCGCGTCGGACCGCGTCATCGGCTCCATTCCGTATCAGAGCGTCCACACGGTGACGTCGACGCGTTCGAAGCAGCCGCGCTGGCGCGGCCCGGATGGTGCCGTCGTGGACGCGAAGATGTCGTCCGGCGCGTTCGGGTTCCTGAAGTCGGATCGCAACTGGGTCGGGCTCGTGACGCCGTCGGCGGCGTATGTGTTCCGGGTGGACGATGGCGATCTGCAGAAGCTGACGGAGACGGTGACGAAGCGCACGGGAGCGAGGCTGGTCAGGATGGCGGGGAAATAGGTTCTCGGGTTCTTGGGTTCTCAGGTTCTCGGGTTGGTTCTGGAGTTCTCGGTTCTCGGGTTACTGCGAAGCTGTAGGGCGGCCCTTTACGGGCCG
>JAICSD010000087.1 GCA_025937075.1 Vicinamibacteria bacterium
GGAGATAGGTCTTCACGAACACGATCCAGCAATAGAAGTTGAAGTTCGCGTTGGCGGCGGAGCCGGGAAAGTTGTCGTGCCCGACATCCGTGTACTCGATGTACCACACCGGGACGCCGTTTGCCCGCACGGCTTTCGCGAAGTCCGCCGCCTGGCCGACGGGGATGCGCGTGTCTTTCGACGGGTGGATCACCGCAACGGGCTTCTTCAGCTCGGACGCGCGGCTGATCGGCGAGATCGACGTCAGGAACGCGCGCATCTGCGGATCCCGCTCGTCGCCGTATTCGGGGCGGCGCTCCGCCTGCCGCGACGGCTCCGTCTCCTCGAGAAAGGCAACGAGGTTCGTCATGCCCGCCGCTTCGTACACGCACCGGATCCGATCGGCGTAAACGATCGCGGCCTCGAGTGAGAGATAACCGCCGTAGCTCGCACCGGTCAGCATCACGCGGTCTTTGTCGAGGTCCCGGCGCGCGCCAATCCAGTCGAGCAGTGCGCCGATGTCCTTGATCGCGCCTTCACGCGCCAGTCCGTTGTCCGCCTGCTCGAACCGCCGGCCGAACCCGCCCGAGCCGCGGACGTTCGGCAGGATGATCGCGATACCCAGCTCGTTCAGAAAATAGTTGCTCCGGCCCATGAACCGCGGAAGCGATCGGTCGATTGGACCGCCGTGGATGTTGATCATGACGGGACGCGGCCCGGCGAACTTCGCTGGCGGACGATACAGAATGCCGCTGATCGGCTGCCCATCGACGCTCTTCCACTCGACGACCTCCGGCGCCGGAAGCGAGTCCGGATTGAACCCGCTCACCTCGCTCGTCGTCCACCTCGTGAGCGTGCCCAGGGACGCATCGATTGAGAAGACGTCCCCGAACGTCTTCACGTTCGCAAACGTGAACCCCAGCTCGCGCGAGCCGGGACGCCACGCGATTCGTGTGATGACGCCCACCGGAAGGGCGGGGAGCGTGCGCGGCTTCATCGTCTCCACGTCCAGCACCTGCAGCTCGCTCGCGCTGCCGCGATCGAATACGAGCGCGAGCATCTGGCCGTCCGACGAGAGGCCGAACTGATCGACCGATGCAGAGTCGCTCGTCATCGGCGTCCACGCGCCGCTTCGGACATCGCCACGCCACAACCGCTGACGGTCGCTCCCCTTGTCGCTGAGCGCGTACACGGACCGCCCGTCTGCGCTGAACCGGGCGCGATCCCAGAACGCGGCATCGGCGCCCTTCGGCGTGAGCGCCTGCTTCTCGCCGCTCTTGATGTCGACTCGCCAGAGATACGTCTCGGCGTCGCCGACAGTCTCTTCGGCCAGAAGCGTCGTGCCATCGGGGCTCCAGTCGAGCGCCTCCCAGTTTCCCGCCGTCTCCGCCACGCGCCGTGCCGTTCCGGGATCCGAGGGCTGCATCACGTAGAGGTCGTAATCCTTACCGTTTCGTTCGGTGGACGTGTACGCGATCCACTTCCCCTGCCGCGACCAGACGGGGAACCCGTACCGTGACTGGCCATCGGTGATGAGCGTCGGCGCACCCCCGCCCAGGTCGTAGCGAAAGAGCTGGTTTGCCTCGGTGCCGCCGCCGAGATCCTTGCGCAGCACGAACCTCGTGCCGTCGGCCGGATCGAATTCCGCCCAGGCGTGCTGGCGCGAGATGCCGTCAGGGAAGAACGTGAGCTGCGTGCGTGCGCGGCCGGGACCGTCGACGAGGTGAAGCTGCGGGAAGTTGCCGAAGACGGTCTGGATCAGGATCTGCCGCTTCGCCGGACTCCACGCCACGAACTGGGCTTCACGGAAGTTCGCATACCTGCTCAGATCGTCGGCGACCGACTGGGGGATCGCCGGAACTCCTTCGGCCTTGATCTTGTCCGGAACCGGAATCACACGGGCCTGCGCGGCGGCGATCGAGGGCACCAGCGCGAGGACCGCGATGCGAAACAGATGCATTGGCGGCCTGTGGCGAAAAAGGCTGCTGGGGAAAGCGCGACGCCGCATTATAACAATGCCGCGGCGCAAACTTCGGCCGCGGCGCGTTCGTCCAAGAGAGGCAATGAAAATCATCGTCGCCGGCGGGAGCGGCTTTCTCGGCGCGCCGCTCTGCGAAGCGTGGGCCGAAGACGGGCACGACGTGCGGATGCTGACGCGCGCGCTCCCGCAAGGCGTCAGCCGCCACGAATCGGGTACGGGGGTGCCCGGCATCACCCGCGTCGGATGGAGGCCCGACGGCACCGCGGGCATGGTGCCGCCTGTGATCGAAGGAGCCGCGGCGATCGTCAACCTTGCGGGGGACTCGCTGGACCGCCGCCGGTGGTCCGCAGCTCGAAAGCAGGTGCTGCGCGAGAGCCGCCTGCTCCCGACGCGCTCGCTAGTCGAGGCTGTTGCCGCGGTCGCAAACCCGCCCGCCGTGCTCGTCAACGCGAGCGCCGTCGGGTACTACGGCAATACCGGCAACGGTCCGGTCACGGAGTCATCGCCGGCCGGCAGCAGCTTCCTCGCGCGGCTCTGCCACGACTGGGAGGCGGAAGCCCAGCGCGCCAGTGCCTCGGGCGTACGCGTCATGACCCTTCGTTCGGGGATCGTCCTCGAGCGCTCCGGCGGCGCGCTGCCGAAGATGGCGCGTCCGTTCCGCTACTTCGTCGGAGGACGTCTCGGATCGGGCCGTCAGTATTTCGCGTGGATTCACCGCCTCGACTGGATCGAGATGGTGCGGTGGATCGTGGACACGCCGTCGCTGAGCGGCGCGATCAACGCGACCGCACCGCACCCCGTCACGAACGCGCACTTCACGCGTGCACTCCGCCGCGCGCTTCATCGTCCCGCTCTCCTGCCCGTCCCCCGTTTCGTGCTGCGGGCGGTCGTCGGAGAGATGGCGGACGCGCTCGTCACCGGTCAGCGCGTCTTCCCCGCCCGCGCGCAGGAAGCAGGATTTCATTTCAGGTATCCGGAGATCGAGATAGCCCTGCGGGGGATTTTTTCGAATCCCTGATCCCTCATCGCGAATCCCCAATCCCGACCCCGCGCTTTCACAGAATCCGGGCAAAGCCGAACAGCTCGTCTCTCTTCGCCGGCTCGCCACCGACGTTCCGCAGGAGCACACGCGCCGTCAGCCATGCGACTCCCGCGCCGTGGCGTCCGTGCCCGAGCGAGAAGAAGTGATGCGGAAAATTTCGATGCGGTCCGATGATGGGCAGCGCGTCCGCAGACTGGTGCTGCATTACGCTCCACGCCCACGCCGGTTGCAGGCCTGAGATCGCGGGATAGAGCGTCGACAGTTCGTACATCAGTTGCATCGATCGCTGGGCGGTGGCTTTGTCGCGAAGACGCGATGCGACGGGCGGTTGATCCGCGCCCGAGAAGAGCACCCGATCCTCCTTCATCCAGCGCAGGACGTGCGGCGGCGTATGCGTGTCGCGAAGTGCCGCCATCCGTCGGCCAACCTCGCGCCGAACAGCAGCCGGCAGCGGCTCCGTCACGACGGCGTAGCATTCCGAAGACGTGAAATGCCGCCGCAGCGCTCCCAGACCATCGGTGGGCGCCCCGGTGGCAACGAGAACGGTATTGGCGGTGATCGTGCCCGATTCGCAGATCACCTGCGCCGACTTGCGATCGAAGCGTATCCGTCGCACTCGGGTCTTCTCGTGGATCGCTGCCCCGCGCGCCGCCGCGGCCGCCGCGAGCCCGACGCATGCGCGGTAGGGATCGAGAGCCATCCCCGCTGTCCGCAGCGCGCCATCACCGTCGATGGCGGCTTCCGTTCGCGTCGCCGCCTTGTTGAGCCACGTGACGTCCAGGCCCGCGTCCCGGCGCGCCTGATACTCGCGCCTGAGGCGGCGCTCGGCATCGGGACCCTCGCGCGTGAACACGAGGAGATCCTGGTCGCTGAGATCCGCTCGAATGCCGAAGCGTCGGAGGGCAGCGGCGAAGTCGAGCGATGCACGCCGCATCGAGGTCCACAGGTGACGCGCGGCTCGGAGACCGTAGAGCGCCGCCGTCTCCTGAAACGATGCGTCGAAGCTCTGCCTCAGCAGGCCCGCGCTGCGCACGGTCATCCCTTGTCCGATGCGCTCCCCCTCGAGGAGCACCACACGAACGCCGGCCGCGGCGCAGGCGAGGGCGGCCGCGCACCCCGTCAGGCCGCCGCCAACGATCACGAGAGTCGATTGTGCGTAGCCATTGAAGCGCGGATAGTCGGGACGACGGGATTTGGGGAAGGTGTCGAAAGAGTACGGAGCTGTCCGCATTCGCCAGCAGATTCTATGTCAACCGCGATCGGCTGAGGTCGTGCGCCGCCAAGCACGGGGTTTGCGTAAACCGCACTCGAGAGAATCCTATGCCACTAAACGAGCAGCTCGAGCGGTTATCAGCCTTTGAACCGGCCCCTTACCCGGTCGTCAGTTTGTATCTGAATACTCAGCCGAATCAGCACGGGCGTGACCATTACCAGTCCTTCATTCGGAAGGAATTCAAAGCCAGAGCTCAGACCTACGCACCGAACTCTCCGGAACGGGCATCGCTCGACCGCGATTTCGATCGGATCGCGAGATACCTGGAATCGGAGCTTCAGCCCTCCGCGAACGGCGTGGCGATCTTCGCGTGCGACGCCGGCGAGCTCTTCGACGCCATCCAGCTGGACGCGCCGCTTGACAATCACTGGCTCTATATCGGCGACCGCCCGCACTTGTATCCGCTGGCGCGCATCGCGTCGCAGTTTCCGCGGTATGCCGCGCTTCTTGCGGAGACCGCCTCCGCCCGCATCCTGGTCGTCGCGCAGGGCCGCGTGGCGGACGCCGTGTCGATCGAAGGCGTCAAGACGAAGCGGCAGTCGCAGGGCGGGTGGTCGCAGGCACGCTATCAGCGCCACACCGAGAATTACCACGTGCAGCACATCAAGGACGTCATCGATGCGCTCGACCGCATCGTCGCGCGCGAGAACGTCGATCGGATTCTCGTGGCCGGTGACCCGGTCGTCATCCCGCTGCTCCGCGAGCAGATGCCGAAACATCTGGCGGAGAAGATCGCCGATCGCATCTCCGTCGAAGCGGGCGCGGCAGACGACGAAGTGATCGAGGCGTCGCTCGAAGCGATGCGGAAGCTCAACGAGCGAACGGATCGCGAGCGCGTGGACGCCGCCGTCGGCGCCTACCGCGCTGGAAGCCTTGGCGTGGTCGGCCCTGACGAGACGCTGCTGGCGCTGACGAACGGCCAGGTCGACGAGCTTCTGATCACGGCGTCCGTTGCGCAGCTCCGAGGGCTGCAGAAGGGATCGCGCGCCGCACAGATGGCGCTCGCGAACGATTCCGGCCTCACGACGTCAGCGGTCGAGACAACCGTCGCTGGAGAGCCTGCCGGCGGCGACATCGGGACGGTGCGGCTGGCGGATGAACTCGTCACGAAGGCACAGCAGACCGGCGCCCGAGTGACCTTCATCGAGGACCCGGCGTTGCTGAAGCCGTACGGCGGCGTCGCGGCGGTGCTCCGCTATCGGATTTAGCGCCTCGCGTGCCGCGGGCGAGCGCGATCGCCGACGCGATCGTGCCTATGACGGCAAGTCCGATGATGACGCCGATGACGGCCTCGAACACCGGCGTCTTCATCCATCGCAGGATCTGCGCGCCGTAGCGGGAAGCGAGCGCTGCTTCCGCGCCGAACCGAAGCACGCGTGCGGCGGCGAGCGTGCCGAAGAACGGCCACGGGTTCATCGCGAGCGCCCCGCTCGTGAGCACGAACGGCGTGAACGGAAACGGCGGGGGAATCACGGCCAGCGCGGCAACGACGACCGCCCCGCCGCCTACGCGGGTCTTGGCGCGTTCGAGGCGTCTCGGGCTGACGAAGCGCGTGAGTCCGACCTCGCCGACCTTCCTGCCGATCCAGAAGGTAGCCAGGCCTCCAGCGAGGGATCCCACGGTCGCCAGCAGCGCATACAGCCAGAAGAGCTCCGGCTTGCGCGCGGTCATCACGATCACGACGAAATCGATTCCAAGCGGAAGGAAGAAGACGAGCGACGCGTCGAGGGTGCCCATCAGGATGACGCCCAGCGGCGTGAGGAACCACGCAAGGACGGAAAAGAAGAGCGCACGCATCCGGACGTGCTGGAAGCAAACCTGACGCCGCCCCGACGTGGTACAACGTCGTATGCACAGCACTCCGGCTCGGCCGGTCCGCGCCGCGGCTGTCGTCTTCGTTGCTCTCGCGCTGACCGCCGCCGCGCAGCGCGGGGCGCCCCCTCCACGGACGTCCATGGATTCGATCGCACAACAATACGTACGTCTGGTGCTTGCGCTCGGCCAGCACGATCACGACTACGTCGACGCGTACTACGGCCCGCCGGAATGGAAGAAGGAAGCCGAGTCGTCCAAGCTCGATCTGCGGACGATTCGCGACAGGGCGGCGGACCTGCGCAAACAAATAACGGGCGCGCCGAACGGGCGAGCGAGCGCGGCCGGCGGCAATGGCGAGGATGCCGAGCTGCGGCAGCTTCGGCGTCAGTATCTGGATCACCAGCTCTCGTCGATGGTCGCGCGCGTACGGATGCTCGAAGGAGAACGGCTCTCTTTCGACGAAGAATCGCGCGCGCTCTACAGTGCCGTCGCTCCGACAAACTCTGAAGCGCATTTCACGGCGATCCTCGACAAGCTCGAATCGCGGTTCCCTGGAGAGGGACCGCTCGTCGAGCGCTACGAGCGGTGGCGACGCGCGTTCGTGATTCCGCGCGAGCGGCTCGATACGGTCTTCACGGCTGCGATCGACGCCTGCCGCGCCCGGACGCTCCAGCACGTGCAGCTACCGCCCGGCGAACACTTCACCGTCGAGTACGTCACGAACAAATCGTGGAGCGGCTACAACTGGTATCAGGGCAACTTCCGCAGCCTGATTCAGGTCAACACCGATCTCCCGATCTACATCGACCGCGCCATCGATCTCGCGTGCCACGAGGGCTACCCCGGACATCATGTGTACAACACGCTGCTCGAGAAGCACCTGGTGCGGGATCGCGGCTGGATTGAGTTCACCGTGTATCCGCTCTTCTCGCCGCAATCACTGATTGCGGAAGGCACGGCGAACTTCGGGATCGAAGTGGCGTTTCCAGGGCACGAGCGTGCCGACTTCGAGGCGAAACAGCTGTTCCCACTCGCGGGGCTGGATGCGTCCAAGGCGGCCACGTACTACGAGGTGCAGGCGCTCGTCGATCAGTTGTCCTATGCGGGCAACGAGGCGGCTCGGCGCTATTTGAACGGCGAGATCGATCGCAACGCGGCCGCGGCCTGGCTGGAGAAGTACGCGCTGATGCAGCACGACCGCGCCGTGCAGCGCGTGCGTTTCTTCGACCAGTACCGCAGCTACGTGATCAACTACAACCTGGGCAAGGACATGGTGCGGCGCTACATCGAATCGCGCGGCGGTACGGCCGCGAATCCCGAGCGTCGATGGCAGGAGTTCGAGCGCCTGCTCTCGTCGCCAAGGCTTCCTTCAGGATTGAAGTAGCGTTCGCGGTCACGGCCGACGGCTATTCACCAAGATCTTCCTGATGGGTCGTCGACCGTGACTGAATCGATCGGTTCAACGCTTCGCTCGGCATCACCGGGTACGGCGTGGGCGCGGCAAGATCGCGTACAGACCCCGGCATCTCCGCCAGACGAGCGGCGCACCAATCGCGCGATTCCCGCAACGACGGCTGCGGCTGCACCCGCACCCCGTCGCGCAGTGCGACGCGCAGCAGCGGAACCGCAGCGTCGAGCGCGGGCTCCGTCTCGAACGCGACAATGTCCAGGATCGCGGCGCCGCGTTCGAGAATTCTCCAGACCTGCTTCTTGCCCGGCCAGGTCGCCTTCCCGGGACTCGTCTTCATGACGCCACGGATGCGCCCGTTCTCCTCCAGCGCGACGAGCTTGTAGACGCCGCCAAGCGCCGGCGCGTCGATGGACGTCACGATGCTGGTGCCCACACCGAAACCGTCGACGGGCGCGCCGCTCGCGACGAGGGCGGCGACGCTGTGCTCGTCGAGATCGCCGCTCGCAAGGATGCGAGTGTCGCGCAGCCCGGCGGCGTCGAAGATCGCACGGACGTCCCGGCTGAGCGCCTCGAGGTTGCCGCTGTCGAGACGGACGGCCGCAGGCCGCAAGCCCGCGCGCACCACGAGCTTCGCGGCCGCGATCGTGTCGAACGTGTCGAGGAGCAGAACGGCATGCGCCCCGAACAGCCGCTCGTACTCCTGGAACGCGGTCAATTCGTCGGCGCCCGACAGCACCCACGAATGCGCCATCGTTCCCGAGAGCGGGATCCCGAAACGGACGCCGGCGTCCACATACGACGTGCCTGCGCACCCGGCGACGAACGCAGCGCGCGCGGCGAACAGTGCCGCCTCCTGGCCGTGCGCCCGCCGGGCGCCAAACTCCATCACCGGGCGGCCCGCGGCGGCGCTCACGACGCGGGCGGCTTTGCTCGCAATCGAGGTCTGGAAATTGAGGAAGGCCAGCGCCGCCGTCTCGACGAGCTGCGCCTCCGTGATCGGAGCGGTGATCTGCAGGAGCGGTTCGTTCGCGAAGACCGGCGTTCCTTCAGGGATGGCGCGAACGGTTCCCGTGAACCTGAATCGCCGGAGGTACTCGAAGAACTCCGGCGGTGCTGTGCTCAGAGCCGGCTCAGCCTGAAGCGACCGCACGTCATCGGCGGTGAACTGCAGGTTCTCCAGGTAATCGAGAAATGGCGCAAGCCCCGCGGCGACGAGATACTGCCGGTCCGAAGGCAGCCGTCTGGCAAACAGCTCGAAAGTTGCCGTGGTCGATCGATGGCGTCCGGCCACGAAGTATCCCGCCATCATCGTGAGCTGATACAAATCGGTGGCAAGCGCGCGCGCTGGCATACAGAGCCTGTGACATTTAACATTAGGTTCCGGCCCCGTAGCTTCCGCCTCGAGGCGGAAGCCACGGACACAGCTATGGCGAGGGAGGTGGCGCGTTGGGCAAGCCGGCCGGCTGGACGGAGATCCTCGAGGCTCTCTACGCGGAATCGTGGAACCCCTCGATTCAGCGCTACCGATCGCCATTCGCGTTCCGCGGCTTGTCGCGCGCGGATCATTCGCTCTCCAGTTCGCTCGTCCGGCTCGCCGACGGCCGCGCCGACGCGGCACGGGTCGAGATGGCGCTGCTGCGCAACTTCCGCAAATACGCACACTCGGAGGGCTTCGGCGCCGACTCGATCTGGGACTGGCTCGCGCTCGGGCAGCATCGCGGCCTGCCGACGCGGCTGCTCGACTGGACGTATTCGCCGCTCGTCGCGCTGCACTTCGCGACCGAAGATCCGGCGGACTTCGATGCCGACGGCGTCGTCTGGTGCGTCAACTTCGTCGAGGCGAACAAGCGCCTGCCGTCGCGGCTGAAGCGGATCCTCGAGCAGGAAGGATCCGAAACGCTCACCGTGGACATGCTGAGCGCTTTCGAGACGCTGCGTGCGTTCGACGCGCTCGCACGGGATCCCTTCCTCGTTTTTCTCGAACCACCGGCGATCGATCGGCGCATCCTGAATCAGTTCGCGCTCTTCTCGCTGATGTCGAGCCCCACCGCAGTGATGGACGAGTGGCTGGCCAGGCATCCGGCTCTCTGCCGTCGCGTCGTCGTACCCGCGGATCTCAAATGGGAGATTCGGGACAAGCTCGATCAGGCGAACGTGAACGAACGGATTCTGTTTCCAGACCTCGACGGCCTGAGCCGATGGCTCACACGCTACTACCTGCCTGCGGGCGCAGATCCTGCGGAAGGAGACGCCCATGACTCCGATGCCAGGCCCGCCTCCGGCGGCGATTCCCGCAACCATGCGCGTCATCGAGATCGCCACGCCTGGCGGACCCGACGTGCTGCGCCCCGTCGAGCGGCCGGTCCCGCGCCCCGCGGCCGGTGAAGTCCTGATTCGGGTTGCAGCCGCGGGCGTGAACCGCCCGGACATTCTCCAGCGCCTCGGCCACTATCCTCCGCCCGCCGGAGCGTCGGACGTCCCCGGTCTCGAAGTCGCGGGCACGATCGTGTCAGCCGATCATGGCGACGTCGGCCTGCGCGTGTGCGCGCTCGTCGCCGGCGGCGGCTACGCCGAATTCTGTGTCGCGCCGCGGCAGCAATGCCTCCCGATTCCGGCAGGACTCGAAGAGCGCGAGGCTGCTGCAATTCCCGAGACGTTCTTCACCGTCTGGACGAACCTGTTCGACCGCGGCGGACTTCGGCGCGGCGACCTCGCCCTCATCCACGGTGGCTCGAGCGGGATCGGCACGACGGCGATTCAACTGGCGCGAGCGTTCGGCGCGACGGTGCTCGCGACGGCCGGCTCTGAGGAGAAATGCGGGGCGTGCGAGCGGCTCGGCGCAGCGCGCGCCGTCAACTATCGGACGACTGACTTCGTGCAGGCCATCCGCGAGTTCACCGGAGGGGCGGGCGTCGACATCATCCTGGACATCGTCGGGGGCGAGTACCTGTCGAGAAATCTCGAATGCCTGAGGATGAACGGTCGGCTCGTGCAGATTGGCCTGCTTGGCGGCGCGAGAGCGGCAGTGAACCTGAGCCCGATTCTCCAGAAGCGGCTCACGATCACGGGATCGACGCTGCGCGCGCGAACGCCCGATGAAAAGGGAGCGATCGGACGCGCGCTGCACGACGCCGTGTGGCCTCTGCTGGAACGCGGCGAAGTGCGGCCGATCGTCGACAAGGTCTTTCCACTCGAGCGCGCCGCGGACGCGCACCGCGCGCTCGAAGGGGGCGAGGTCATCGGCAAAGTGGTGCTCGTGCCTTGATGCCCCGATGTGGCGATCCTGCGCGCGTTCCGCAATGACCAGCGCGGCGGGCAGATCCTGCAAGTCGCTGCAATCACGCGCTTTCGTGCGACGACAGGATGCTGCCGCGCAATGCCGTGGCGGGCAGCGCGCTTGCACTGCTGGTGAGCGCTGCCAGCCGAGGGCGTTTCTCGGCCGGTACGGCGGGACGCCGGTTGCTTGGGGGCTCCGGCGTTCCGCCATCTTAATCCGAGGGGCGCGACAGATACCACAACCAGAATGCCGTGTGCGCGATGATGACGGCGGCGCGAAAGGACGCGCTCCCGGGCGGAACGTCCACGGGCAGGCGGCTCCAATAAAGCGATTGCACGGAGCGGACGGCGCCCGATACAAGTGCCGCACGTGCGAGCGGCATGGCGGCTGGCGCCTTCGTCCACAGCGCCCACGCGGCGGCAATGCTAAGTGCGGCGACAGACGCAGCCGCACCGAGCTCGAGCACAGCAAGACTGCCGCGGAATCCAAGCGACGACCACGACGGTGCGGCGATGGACGCGAACGCGAGCGGCTGCCACAGGGCGAGCACGATCGCGAGGACGCGGGTCACGGTGTGCTCTTGGTCCGTGCCGCGATCTTCTGCCTCCCGTACTCGACGAGCCGCTTCAGCGCCTTCACCCGCTCGGATCGATCGATGTTCGCCTTGTTGACGGCTGCACGCAGGACCTCGATCGTCTTGTCGTAGGTTTCGAGGTCGACCGGAAACGGCGTGCCGTCCTTGCCGCCGTGCGCGAACGAGAACCGTGCCGGATCGCGCGTGCTGGCGGGCGTGCCGTAGATCACTTCCGACGCGAGCGCCAGCGCGCGAAGCGTGCGCGCGCCGACACCCTGCATGCCGAGCAGCGTCTCGAAGCTCTCCGGCGCGCGATCGTATGTTTTCAGCAGAATGCGCTCGAGGTGCTGCGCGCTGACGTCGCTGATGAGAACAGCGTGGCGCCTCGGCATGGAGAGCAACGGGAGATTCTTCAGCGCGGAGAGCGCCACGTGCGGCTTCTCACGAGCGAGCTCCGCAGACGCCGATCGGACCGCCTCGCTCTCGGACGCCACGAGATTCAGCGTCGGCGCGGACGCCTCCGCGCAAATCGCCGCGTGCGGCTCGTTCACGTAGCTGCGGACGGTCGCGGCGAGCCAGTGATACCTCCTCGCCATGCCGGACTCGTCGTTCATGCCCTGCTGCACGACGCACCATCCGCCGCGCGGCGTGAAGAAGAACGCGTGGTGATACAGCTGAAAACCGTCCTGGACGGCCGCGCTGTCGACCTTTGCCGACATGCGGCTCGCATACACCAGCGGCGCCGCGTCAATGGAGAGTTTGTCGCAGTACGCGACGATCTCCGACGGTGTCCGTTTCGACACGGCTCCCTTGCCGCCGCCGGCAAAGAATCCCAGCTCGTGCTCGAGGCCGCGAATCCCTTCCTTCAGCGCTCCCGTGACCGTCGTCGTCACGCCGCTCGAGTGCCAGTCGAAGCCGAGCACGCACCCGAACGCCTGGAACC
>JAICSD010000431.1 GCA_025937075.1 Vicinamibacteria bacterium
CGAGTGCCAGGAGCCGAAATCATGGAGCGAGCGGCGTCGATGACCGCGGCCGTGTGCGGCTCGGAATCAGTCCGCAGCACGAACGTGACCTCGGCCGATCCGGATGGCATGTGCTCGAAGAGCATGTACCGCGCGGGCACCGCGGCGTCCGTCAGGTTCGCCTCGGCGGCGTTGCCGACGACCCCGATGATCCGCTCGCCGGCCTCGTCGAACGTCTGCAGAACGCGTCCGATTGGATCCTCGCCCGGAAAGAACTTCGCGGCGAGTGCCTCGTTGATGATCACCAGACGCGACGAGTTCTGCCGATCCGACGCGTCGAAGGTCCTGCCCCGGTGGATCGGCATTCCGACTGTGGTGAAGTAGTCAGGCGACACCATGCGGAATGCCGTGGTCGCTGCGCCGAGATCGGGCCTGCCGAGAATGCCGATGCCCCAGTTGTCGCCGCTGCGACGAAGTGGAATCTTCTGCGTCGCGGCGGCGTGCTGCACTCCGGGCACAGCCGATAGAGACGAGAGCATCGCGTCGATCACGCGGGATCGCTCTCCGGCCGGCAGCCGCGCCGGCATGGTCGCGTCAATCACGGCGACAGCATCCACCTTGATGCCGGGATCGATCGCGCGCAGGTTGGCGACGCTGCGGATCAACAGTCCCGCGCCCGCCGCAAGCAACACGGCGAGCGCCATCTGCGCGATGACGAGGCCGGCTTCGAGCCGCCCTCCCCGGCGGCCGATACCGGACGTCCTCGTTGTCGATAGTGCGGATTGCACGTTCTGTCCGCGCCAGAGCGCCGCCGCCGGAACAATCGCGACGAGTGCCGCAGCAGCGAGCGCCGTAGCCATTGCCGCCCAGAACACCGTCCAGTCCAGGCGCGTGTTGTCGGCCAGCGCGCCGAGCGGGAGCGCGCGCGTGAGGACCTGGAACCCCAATGCGGCGAGCGCCGCACCCACCGCACCTGCCGCCCCACCGACGACCAGCGATTCGATCGCCAGCTGCTGGATCAACCGCCGGCGGTTCGCGCCGAGCGCAGTGCGCACGGCGATATCGGTCGCGCGCGCATCCACCTGCCCGAGCATCAGCGCCGCGACATTCGCGCACGCGATGAGGAGGATCAGCCCCATCGCGGCAAGCGTCGCGAGCAGGCTGGGCCGCACGTCGCCGACGAGGAACTCACGCGCCGACGTGATCGTCGGATTCCTGGTCTTGTCCCACTGCGGGTTCGGATACCGGAAATTTGCCGCGAGGAGTCGCCGCAGCGCGTCGAGTGGCCCCGACATCCGTTCGAACGCCTGTCCAGCGGCGACGCGTCCGATCAGCGTGTACCTGCCCGAGCGGTTCTCCTGATTCATCCGGGCTGCCGTCCAGACCCGCGTGGTGGGACTTGGAAACCAGAAGTCGCGCGGCATGACGCCGACGACAGTCCGCGTGACGCCGCCCAGAGCGAGCCGTGTCCCGACGATGTGCTCGGACGCCCCGAGCTGCTGCCACAACGTGTAGCTCAACACCGCAACGGGCTCGGCGCCTTGCGCATCTTCGCCGGGACGGAATGCACGTCCCAGAAACGGGTGCGCGCCGAGCACGTCGAACAACTCCGCTGACGCCGCGACACCGCGTTCGAGCTGCATTGGCGCACGCGGAATCTCCAGCGTCACGTCGTCCGGCCGGTACGCGGCCATCCGCTCGAACCCTGGGAAGCTCCCGCGCAGACGGAGAAACTCCTGCTCGGTCCACGAGCCGCTGAACCAGAGCACGCCGACCTGCTCCTCGCGCGCGATTGGGAGCGGGTCCAACAGCAGCGAGCGGACGATGCTGAAGATCGCGGCCGCGCCTCCGGCGCCCAGCGCGAGCGTGAGCACAGCGAGGACCGCGTACGTCGGACGGCTCAGCAGACGCCTGATCGCATGGTGCGCATCGATGATCCAGCTCTCGAACATTGGTCCTCCCGGACGAGCAGCCTGGGCGCAGGCTCCGTGCTCAGGTATCGGCTCCGTCTTTCTACAATGTAGAAAGGACGGAGCGCGGAGAAAAGGGTTTAGCGCCGGATCGGCCGGCTTGTTCAGGTGCGCGTCGAATCCCGCGTCCAGGGCGGCGGATGCGCTGCGGCGACCGGCGGAGCGCGATGCTATCAGGCGAAACGCAGACAGGCCTCAGAGACGCGGTCGGGAAGACATTGCCAGTGCACGATCGTCGAGATACGACGCGATTGCGCCGGCGCTGTCCCGGGTCCCCGCGAATGCGACGTACCCGTCCGGTCGGACGAGGTACACCGCATCGCACGCGAATCCTGCGCGTTCTGCTCCCGGTGTCCACGGGAATACGTGCAGCGACAGATGCCGTCTGTCGCAGATGACGCGAGTCTCGGGTGCGACCACGCCATAGACGTGCACCTGCCAGTCGACAGACTCGAGCGGTGTGAAGTTGTCCACCTCGCCGGGTTGCTCGGGCTCGACCCAGGGCAGGCGATCGCCGCCGCGAATCCGTCCTGCCTCTCCCGCGCTCAGCGGGCTCGAATGGTAGTTGATGGCAGTCTGCGAGACGAGGCGGAACATGTATCGACGCGCCGCGCGCGAAGCGAAGACGAGCGGAACGATTCGGGGCACGACGTCCAGTCGAATCAATCGCGCCGTGACGCTGTCGCTCGTGACGGCCGTGAACGCGCGATCCGTCGTTGCGACCAGGCGTTGCGCAAACGCGAGGCGCTCCGCTTCGTAGCTGTCGAGGACCGTCTCAGGCGCGCGGCCGCGTAGCACGGCGGCGAGCTTCCAGGCAAGGTTCACCGCGTCGCCAATGCCTGTGTTCATGCCCTGTCCGCCGACGGGGCTGTGAATGTGGGCAGCATCGCCGAGCAGAAACGCACGCCCGGCGCGGAAGCGCTCAGCCACGCGATGGTGCACGTGGTAGGTCGAGAACCAGTTCACGCGATCGACATCGAGGCGCATCCACCCGAGCACGCGCCGGCTCACATCGTCCCAGGAGAGATCCTCGGAGGAGCGCGCGGCACTCTCCCGAATCGTGCCGACCAGACGCGCGCGGCCCTCGTCCTTCAGCGGAAACACGGCAAGAAAATCGCTCGTATCGAGGGCGACGTGCACCTCGCCGTTCAGCGCAGGACCGCGGCCGTCGACGTCGGCGACGTAGAAGAGATGCTCGTAGGTGCCGCCCTGAAATCCAATCTGCAACGTCTCGCGAACGGTGGAGTGCGCGCCGTCGCAGCCGGCGACGAACGCGACGTCGCAGAGTTCGGTAGCTCGTGGTCCTGTCAGGCGCGCCGCAACGCCGTGGGACGTCTGCTCGAACCCGGTCAGCTCGGTCTGGCGCTCGACTTCTACGCCGGCGTCCGCGAGCCGCGCGATCAGCAGCCCCTCGTGCTCGTCCTGCGCGAAGAGGAGCGCATAGGGAAACGGGCTGATGCCGCGGCCCATGTCGCCGAACTCCGCGTGCGCGACCTTCCTGCCGCGAACCCACAGATTGATCGCGGTGGCCCGGCGCGAACGCTCGACGACGTCCGCCGCGAGACCGATCTGCCGATAGAACTCGAGCGTGCGCGCCTGCACGGCTACGGCGCGCGACGTCATGACGGGCGCCGGTGTCTTGTCGATGATCCTGACGCGGACGCCGAGACGCGTGAGCCAGAGAGCGAGCACGAGGCCTGTCGGTCCCGCACCGACGATGAGGACTTCTGAAGAGAGCGGGATTACGGCCGCTCCGTGAGTTTCAGGAAACCGTTCACAATCCCATGCTCCGCGGCAGAATACAACAACGGGGACCTCATTGAAGCCATCATCGAAGAGCGTTTACGACAACCCGCGCATGGCCGCCGCCTACGCGTTTGCGCGGCCGCCCGTTCACGACGCGATTGTCGCCGCCATTCGAGACCACCTCGCGATCGCGGTGCCCGTCGAGCG
>JAICSD010000402.1 GCA_025937075.1 Vicinamibacteria bacterium
GCGCGAGTGCCAGAGCGGCGTGCCGTTCGAGGCATCGAACGCCACCACATTCCCCGCGCTGTCGCCCCCGAACACGAGGCCGCCCGCCGTCGCGAGCAGACCACCGCCACCGCCGCTGCCGGGACCCGGATAGCGATGCCGCCACGCGGCCTTACCCGTGAGCGGATCGATCGCCGTCAGGAAGTTGCCGCCGTTACCGACATGCACCTCTTCCTTTCCGCCCAGCCCCATCGATCCGCGCGGGTCGGGATCGGTCAGGTAGAACACCGAGTAGCCGTTGCTCTCGTACACGTAGAAGAACCCGGTGTCAGGCGAGTAGGCCGGAGGCTCCCAATTGACAGTCCCTCCCGCCGGAGGCGACACGAGCGAACCGCCGATCGCGGCGTCCTTCTCGGTCTTCCGGATCGGGCCGCCCTTCTTGTTCAGCCCCTTCACCCAGTTCGTCGACGAGCCGTACGTGCTCGTGACGATCGACTCCCCCGTCGTGCGGTCGAGCGTGAAGAACACGCCATTGCGCGCCGCGGTCGAGACGAGCTTCCGCATGCGGCCGTTGACGCGCGCGTCGAAGAGCACCGGCGTCTGCGCCGAATCCCAGTCGTGCATGTCGTGCGGGGACGTCTGGAAGTACCACGCCATCTTCCCCGTATCCACGTTGACCGCGAGCAGGGAGCACGTGAAGAGATTGTCCCCCTCCCCGCGCCCGACCGTGTAGGCCGGCGTCGGATTACCGGTCCCGAAGATGTACAAGTGCGTTTCCGGATCGTAGGCGCCGGGCATCCAGGGCTGCGCGCCGCCGTGGCGCGCCGCGTCGATGTTGGGCCACGTGTCGGCACCCGGATCGCCCGGATTCATCGGAACCGTATAGAACTTCCACTGCAGCTCCCCTGTCTCCGGATCGAACGACTGCAGGAAGCCTGGAGAATCGATGTCGTTCCCCGTTCCGACGAGCACGTGGTTGCCGACGATCACAGGGGCGGTCGTGGAGAAGTACTGGAGGCTGAAATCGGCGATGACCTTGTGCCACCGTTCCTTGCCCGTCTTGGCCTCGAGCGACACGATGTAGTCGTCGGGGGTTTCCATGTAGAGGTAGTCGTGCCACATGCCGAGCCCGCGATTCGCGATGTGCGTGCCGCCGCGCGTCTTCCAGAAGTAGTGCCACAGCTCGCGGCCGTCGCGCGCGTCGATCGCCCACGCGTTGTCCGGCGACGAGCTGTAGATCGTGCCGTCCACCATCAGGGCGGATCCCTTGATCGTTGGATTTCCGCCTCCGGAGAACTCCCCCGTGCCTTCGCCGCCAACGATCAGCGGGACGCCGCCGCCTCCGCCGCGTCCGCCTCCGAAACCGCCCGGCCCGGCGGTAAGGCTGTGCACCCACGCGAGCGTGAGGTTCTTCACCGTCGCGCGATCGATCTGCTTGAGCGCGCTGTACCGTCGCCCCGTGTAATCGCCCGAATGCGTCGGCCACGAGGCCGCGAGCGGCTTCAACAGATCCTGCGGATCGACGCCCTTGCCCTGGCCAGCGAGCAGCGCCGGGATCGCGAGCAGCGAGATCGTCACGAACGTCTTTTTCGAGATCATTTCAGCGTAACCAGGTAGGCCGTCACGTCGTGCATGTTCTTGTCGGTCAGTTCGGCGAGGAGCTTGTGGTGCCCTTCGAGCGGATCGTGCAGCTCGACGCGCGGGTTGTTCACCCCATCGCGCCGGAACGTCCGGATCGTGCCATCCTCCTGAAGTACGGAGACGAGGAAGTCGTCGACGCGGGCGAGCCGTCCTTCGACCTTCTCACCGGATGATGTCGTCACCGTGGCCGTAATCGTGGGCCCGCTCGGGCCTGGACCGCCCCGTCCGCGTCCTCCCCCGCTCGCAAGCCCGCCCGAGACCCACCGGTTCTGGAGTGTCTTTGGATCCGGAATCTTCGTCGCGATCCCCTGCAGATCCCCTGTCGCGGAATGGCAGGAGCTGCAGTTCGCGGCGAAGAACTCCTGACCGGCTGCCGCGTCGCCCACGAGAATGCTCGGCGGCGGCAGATCCGCCACCGGCGGCGCTCCCTGTCCCCTGCTCGCGCCCGTGAGGCTGTGGATGAATTCAACGACCGCCTTCACGTCGTCATCCGAAAGCTGCGGGAATGGCGGCATGCCCTTCTCCGGACGTCCGCTGTGGACGACGGGCGTGATCTGTTCGCCGTTCTCGTCGCCGAGCACGAGCTGCGATCGCAGCAGGTTGGGACCACCGAGCTGCCCGCCGCGCGCATCGGCGCCGTGGCACGCGCTGCAGTTCACGCTGAAGATCGAGCGCCCGCGCTCGACGACCGCCGGATCGGCGGGAGGCCGCTGCATTGCCGGAAAGACTCCGCGTCCGCGGCCCTCACCGCGTCCAGCGGGAGGCGGGGCCTGCGGCGGCGTTTGCGGAGCCGCGGGCGGCGGCGTTTGCGGAACGGGAGCGGGTGTCTGCTGTGCGGCCTGCCCGACCGCGAATGTCAAAGCCGCCAATGCGGCGCCCAGAAGACCGGTTCGAATCTGCATGTTGTGAGAGATGACTGCAGCTGACGCGCGGCTCACCGTTGTCCGCGTGGTCCGCGTCGTCCGCGGCCCGTTGTCGGCGCGAGCCGTCCGAGCAGTATATGCTGGCGCGGCCTGCTGAACGATCATGACACAGAAAGTACGACTGTTTCGAACACCGCGCGGGTGGATCCTCGAGCGCGGGGACGAGCGGCTCGAGGTACCTCGAGCCGCCGGCCCCTTCCTCGAACGTGACGATCTGCCGGCGTACCTCGCGGACCTCCACGGACTGGCTGCAGCCGATGCGCCCGGCGAACTGCTCGCGCCGATCGTTCATCAGGAGGTCTGGGCGGCGGGCGTGACGTACTTCCGCAGCCGCACCGCACGGATGGAGGAGGCGAAGACCGGATCGGGCGGACACTTCTACGATCTCGTCTACGCCGCCGACCGTCCCGAACTGTTCTTCAAGTCCGCCCCCTGGAGAGTCGTGGGACCCGGCGGAACGGTGCGCATCCGGCGTGATGCGACGTGGAATGTCCCGGAGCCGGAGCTCGCGCTCCTCATCTCACGCGGCGGCCATATTGTCGGCTACACGGCAGGCAACGACATGAGCTCGCGGGACATCGAAGGCGAGAACCCGCTGTATCTGCCGCAGGCGAAGGTCTACGACGGCGCATGCGCGCTCGGGCCGGCGCTCGTCATCGCGGAAGGATCTCCGCCCCGCGACACGCGGATCGCGCTCGACATTCGTCGCGGAGGTGAGACGGTGTTCTCGGCATCGACGACCCTCGCGGAGATGAAGCGCGAGCCCACGACGCTCATCGACTATCTCTATCGCGAGATGAGCTTCCCGCACGGCTGCGTGCTGCTGACCGGAACGGGGATTGTCCCTCCAGACGATTTCACGCTGCAACAAGGAGACGAGATCGACGTCACGATTGACGAGGTCGGCACGTTGACGAATGTCGTTGGATGAGTTCGGGCCAGACGAGCGGACAGAAACGCACTGAAGCGGTAAAGTAATCTGTCCGTGTTAGGATTCGCCGACCGGAAGACGGTTTCCAGAACGAGGAGGTTACTGTGGCCAGCGACGAGAAGGACAACAGCGGGATTTCACGACGCGACTTCACGTCGCGCCTCGGAGCGGCGGCGGCAGGGCTGGTCGTTGGCGGCGAACTGTTCCGCCCGACCTTGCACGCGGCGCCGAGCGTCGGCAGCAGGATTCTTGGCGCCAACGACCGGGTCGTCACGGCCAGCATCGGCATTCGCGGCCAGGGAAACTCGCTGAAGCGAGGCTTCGCGCAGCTCAAGAACGTCGAGATCAAGACGCTCTGCGACATCGACGAAAACCTCTACGCGTCGCGCGCGAAGGACGAAGCGGTGCTCGCGAAGGTGCCAACGTTCAAGCCGGGCTACGTCCAGGATCTGCGCCGCGTGCTCGACGACAAGGACATCGACGCCGTCGTCATCGCCGTGCCGAACCACTGGCACGCGCTGGCGAGCATCTGGGCGATGCAGGCCGGCAAGCACGTCTACGTCGAGAAGCCCGCCTCGCACACCTTGGTGGAAGGCCGCCGCATGGTGGACGCCGCGAAGGCGTACAACAAGATCGTCCAGGTCGGGACGATGAATCGCAGCCGTCCGGAAGTTAAGCAGATGATCAAGTTCATCCAGGACGGCGGGATCGGAAAGGTGTACATGGCGCGCGGCCTGTGCTTCAAGCCGCGTCCCAATATCGGCAAGTACCCC
>JAICSD010000464.1 GCA_025937075.1 Vicinamibacteria bacterium
ACTAACGCCGCCGACGCCGGAATGGAACGAAGGGCGGCCGCGCGATGACGCGGCCGCCCTTCGTGTCGTGCTGCGGCTTGCCCCTACGCCACGGGACGTCGACCAGTGACGAGGCGATAGATGATGACGATGATCGCGATCACGAGCAGGATGTGAATGATGCTGCCGACGTGGAACGCGAAGAAGCCAAGCAGCCACAGGATGAGCAGAATGACCGCGATGGTCCAGAGCATGTGTCAGCCCTCGTTGAAGTGTGTGTGCTGCATTGCGGCCTCAGGCTTGGCAACGATCATACCGGCCCGGCAGTTCGGGGTGGCGTCATCGGCGCCGGCGTCGGAATGTCCGCTGGTGTGCTGTCGTTCCGACGCTGCATGCCGGCGAGCGCGTGCGTCTGTCGCGCGAGCAGGATGCGCGCCGCCCGGACGTCGTGTCCGACGTCGATCAGCAGGATCGCGAGGTCGCCGACTCCCCACAGCAGGCCGGCGAGCACGATCAGGCGGCTCGCTTCCCCGAGGAGCGTGGGGACAGCCGCAGTCCCCTGCGCCACGAACCCGGTGATGATCTCGGCCAGCAGCAGAAGGCCGAGGATCACGCCCATGAGCTTGAACAGCTTCGAGAGATACCTGAGTCCCACGTACGGCTCCAGGTCACTCGAGCGCACGTCGGGAATCTCCACCTGCGATCCGTCCGGCTTCAATGCGTCGCCGAGACGATCGATCGGTCCCTTGACCGGTGCCGCCGCCCTATCACGTTCCCGCCGATTTTCGCTGCTCATTTACCCTCCTCCGGAGCCGACCCAGCGGGCACGGTAGCCACGCGAGTCGATGTGTATGAAAGGTCCATGCCCGGACTCAGCCGGATAGACGCCTGCGCCCCCCACCAGTTCCGGGTGTGCAGCTTCCACCCGGTCCACCGCCGCCAGGATTACGCGGCTGTCCGCGATGTTGATCTTACCGTCGTGATTCAGATCGTCCATCACGCCATCGTGATTGCTGTCGATGAAGATGTCGGCCGCGTCGCCGTACATGTGGCGGCTCAGTCCGGCGCGGCCGGTCGTCACGCCGCCGCCTGCATTGTACTGCGGTGACCGAAAGCCGCTCATGACCTTGACGCCGCTGACGTCGATCCCATGCTGGGACAGGTCGGTCAGGACCAGCTCCAGCTTGTCGACATTCCGTATCTGCAGCACGAGGTACTTGGGCCACACGTTGGGCTGGTCATGCGTCAGGAAATCGCGGAGCGTGAAATGCTCCGAGACGCGCGTGTCCGCGGTGGCCGCGGTGACCTCGATGAAGCCGGACGGAGGCTGATAACGATCCGGAGGCGCCCTCGACGGCGTGCTCACGCGTCCGCCATTCTCGCCAGGCCAGTTGCCGACATAATACAGTCCGATCTTGCCGCCACGCTTCACGTCGCGCGGTACGACGCCGATCAGGCTGAAGTCACCGACGGGCTTGAGCGCCCTGCCGATGCCGGCCACGAGCCGGAAGATGCCCGAGCGCGGTACCACGCTGGCGCCGCCGCTTTCCGATGACTCCACCCGCAGTGTGGCCCCGCCGGCAGCGGGTTTGGCGATGGGCTTGCCCGGCGCGGCGATCTCGACGCGAAGCTTGCCGCTCGCACCGCGGAGGGGTGCGACGAGTGCGTTGAGCGTGGCATCCGTGAGGTAGGCGGTGCTCGCCGCGTCCGGATTGGTGAGCGCCGCGGCCATCGTCGCCGCCGTCGAGCCGACTCCCATGCCGGGCAGCCGGCCGCGGACGGCCATCGTGATGCTCCACGTCCAGCCCACGATGAGGAGCAGCACGACGGCAGCAGACGCGACGTCGAGGATGCGCTCCGTTCGCGCGCTCACTCCGGCGCGGTGCCACCGACTCGTTGCGGGGCGCGGCACGAATGCCACCTCGACGTCGGGATGCTCGAGATCCGCCTCGAGCGCAGTTGACCCCCGTCGGGCACCTGTCGAACTTCCGCTGCTCACTCCCTCACTCATTCGCGGTCTGCATGTCGTCGCTTCCCGACCTCTTTCATCAGCTCACCGACGTCCGCCAGCTCGTGCAGGCGGGCGGGTATGTGGGACTCACGCTGATCATCTTCGCGGAGACAGGGCTGCTCATCGGGTTCTTCCTGCCGGGTGATTCGTTGATCGTCACGGCGGGGCTGCTGGCCGCTCAGCCCCAGTTCGGACTCCGGATCTGGCTGCTTGGCTTGCTGCTCACGGTCGCCGCGATCCTTGGCAACTCGCTGGGATACGCGATCGGTCGCTACTCCGGCCCCCGGCTCTTCACGCGGGACGACTCGCTGCTGTTCAAGAAGAAACACCTGTTCCGTGCACACGCGTTCTACCAGCGGCACGGCGGCAAGACGCTCGTCCTTGCGCGTTTCATGCCGATCGTGCGGACATTCGTCCCCGTCGTGGCCGGCATGGCGGAGATGGATTACAAGAGCTACACGGCCTACAATGTGCTGGGAGCCGTTCTCTGGATCTGGGCCATGCTGTTCGTCGGCTACGTTCTCGGCCGATACATCCCCGGCGTGGAACGCCACATCGAGGAGGTCATCATCGCGGTGATCTTCGTCTCGCTGCTGCCGGGGCTCATCTCCTGGCGTCGCGAACGGGCACGCGCAGCCGCAGCGGCGGCGCGCCCCGCCACCGACGCCTGAACCATCACGGAGACCTGCAATGCCGTTCACACTTCCGCCGCTTCCGTATCCCACCAACGCGCTCGAGCCGCACATCGACGCGCAGACGATGGAGATCCATCACGGAAAGCACCACGCCGCGTACGTCAACAACCTCAACGCCGCGCTCGAGAAGGCGCCCGAGCTGCAGGGCAAGTCGCTCGATGACCTGCTCAAGAACCTGAACGCCGTGCCCGAGTCCATTCGCACGGCGGTGCGCAACAACGGCGGCGGGCACTGGAATCACTCGATGTTCTGGCAGATCATGTCGCCGAACGGCGGGGGCGCGCCTACCGGCAAGCTCGCCGACGCCATCAACAAGGCGTTCGGAGACTTCGAGAAGTTCAAGGAGCAGTTCAACGCCGCGGGCGGTGCACGCTTCGGCTCCGGCTGGGCGTGGCTGCTGAACGACGGCGGCAAGCTGTCCATCGTGAGCACGCCCAACCAGGACAATCCCATCATGGACGGCAAGGCCGCGCCCATCCTCGGCCTCGACGTCTGGGAGCACGCGTACTACCTGAAGTACCAGAATCGCCGCCCGGACTACATGAAGGCGTGGTGGAACGTCGTGAACTGGCCCGAGGTCGCGAAGCGGTTCGGCTGATCAGATCGTTGACGACGGGGCGCGCTCAGCGCCCTGTCGTCTTTGCTGGTGGATGTGCGTACGTCCCCACCAGCTCCGTGTGGGCCAATACGTGCCCCTGCATCGCTCGCTCGACGTCTGCCTTCTTCGCGCGGCCGAGATCACCGAGCATC
>JAICSD010000283.1 GCA_025937075.1 Vicinamibacteria bacterium
CCAGAAGCACGTCGTCGCGGCGGACGTGATCGTGATGCCGCGCTCCTGCTCCTGCTCCATCCAGTCCATGACCGCCGTCCCCTCGTGGACCTCACCAATCTTGTAGGTGATGCCCGTGTAGAAGAGGATGCGCTCGGTCGTGGTGGTCTTGCCGGCATCGATGTGCGCCATGATGCCGATGTTGCGCGTGCGATTCAACGGTACTTGTCGTGGCATTGCTGTTCTTCCGCCTGAAGGCGGAAGCTACGAAAATCTTTGAAGATCCCTACCACCGATAGTGAGCGAACGCCTTGTTCGCTTCTGCCATGCGATGCGTGTCCTCACGCTTCTTCACGGCGCCGCCGCGCAGGTTCGCGGCATCCATCAGCTCGTTCGCCAGCTTCTCCTGCATCGTCTTGCCGTCGCCGCGATCGCGCGCGTAGCCGACGAGCCACCGGATGCTCAGCGAGAGCCGCCGGTTCGGGTTCACTTCCACCGGCACCTGATAGTTCGAGCCGCCGACGCGGCGCGACTTCACTTCGAGTGCCGGCTTCACGTTCTCGATCGCCTTCTTGAACACTTTCAGCGGATCGTCGCCCGTCTTCTCCTGAATGGAGGAGAGCGATCCGTACATGATCCGCTCGGCCGTGCTCCGCTTGCCGTCGCGCATCAGCGTGCTGATGAACTTCGTCACCAGCGAGCTGCTGTAAAGCGGATCGAGGGGAACTTCGCGCTTCGGAATTTCTCTGCGTCGTGGCATGGCTTATGACTTCGGCCTCTTCGCGCCGTACTTCGAACGACCCTGTTTCCGGCCCTGCACGCCCACCGCGTCCAGCGTGCCGCGGACGACGTGGTAGCGGACACCCGGCAGATCCTTCACGCGCCCCCCGCGAATGAGCACGAGCGAGTGTTCCTGCAGGTTGTGGCCGACGCCCGGGATGTAGGTCGTCACCTCGATTCCGTTCGTCAGGCGCACGCGCGCCACCTTGCGAAGCGCCGAGTTCGGCTTCTTCGGCGTCTGCGTGAACACGCGGACGCATACCCCGCGCTTTTGAGGGCTGTCCTGCAGCGCGGGGCTCTTCGTCTTCGTCAGAACCTTCTCGCGCCCTTTGCGCACAAGCTGGCTGATCGTCGGCACAGTCACTCCTGCGGACGGGTCGGCCGCGCGCTCGCGCGGAACCGGACACCGGCCGGCTGGCAACAACAACAGCCGATCGCCACGCAACCGCGCGACGTTGTCGGCTTCAGTGCTCCAGGCCTAGGGACCGCGATCGCGGGCCGGCACCTGGAACTGGCTTACCCTATATGGTTTAAAGTGCGGCGCCTCGAGGGCGCATGCGACGGGCACCGCTCACGTGCGGTCCCTGCTTGGGGTTCGGCTCCTAGATAGGGTGTCCCAGGGCCGACCAGAACCTTGCAAATATAGCACGCGGTGGAAGGGGGCGCAAGAGAGCGGCCCCGCGCGGGCGGACGGCCCGCGCGGGGTGCTCGAGAGCTCTCACTCCTTGATCTTGTCAGCGACGTCGTTCAGGGTTTCGCC
Source organism: Vicinamibacteria bacterium (assembly GCA_025937075.1). The sequence continues at coordinate 1,520 of JAICSD010000283.1, forward strand.
GACTTTGCGGCGCGCCTTCCCAAAACCCTCCTGAACATCCCCGGCCGTCTCGTCGGCTACGCCTTCATCGTGCAGCCGCTCGTCGTCCGTCAGGTCTCCCCAGGCCTGCTTCGCCTTTCCCTTGACTTGATTGCCCTTGCCGTCGAGCTCGTCTCGATTCATCGGGTCCTCCTGTGGCCTGAACGCCGCAGGATTACTCTTCAAATCCCGGGCCGCGGGCGCGCGTCATGGCGGGACTATCTATAATGGCGAACAAGCCTCATCCGTGCTCTGGAGAGGGAAGCAGGAGTGTCAGCGCCAACCATGAAGTACCGACTGTTTGGAGCCGCGTGCCTCGTCGCGATTGTCTCAGCTCTTCCGTTCGCTGCAGGCATCGATCCGCAAATCAACGACCGCATCCGGCACGAGGAAGCGGCCCGTTCCGAGGTCATGCGAACGCTGCACTTCCTGACGGATGTCTACGGCCCGCGGCTCACTGGCTCCCCCAACCACAAGGCCGCGGCGGAGTGGGCCGTCAAGCGAATGACCGAGTGGGGCCTCACGAACGGCCATCTGGAACCGTGGGAGTTCGGGCATCCCGGATGGACGAACGAGCACCTGGAGGTCCACGCGATCGCACCGTTCAAGGACGCGCTCGTCGCGGAAGTGGTGGCCTGGACTCCCGGGACACAGGGGACGGTACACGCAGCAGCGTTCAATTTGATCCTGCCGGAGGGCCCGGAGGCGCCGTCCTCCGCACCTGCGCCAGGCGGCCGCGGGCCGCGGCGTCTGGGGCCGTCACGAGAAGAACTGACGACGTACCTCGAGTCCGTCAAGGACAAGGTCAAAGGAGCGGCGGTGCTCGTGGGTAAGGCGGCGTTCGTTCCGGTGAACGTCAGTCCGTTGCCCGGGCGGCTCACGGACGACCAGGCGCGATGCCGATTCGATCCCGCGGCAGCCAATGATCCGGCCTGCCAGGGATTGGCGCGCGGCCGGGGCTTTGGCGCACGCGGACGCGGCACGCCCGTCCCCGGACACCTGACTATGCGTCAGATCGACGAACAGATCGACGCGTTTCTCGTCGCGAATGGCGCGGCGCTCAGGATCAACGATGCCGCTCGTCCGCACGGCCAGATCATCGCCTACGACAACCGGACATACGACGTCACGAAAGCGGTGCCGACGATCGTCCTCCGCAACGAGGATTACGGTCGGATCGCGCGCACGCTGGCAGACGGGACGCCCGTGGAGATCGAAGCGAACATATTGAACCGCGTATACCCGGGGGGCCGTACGTCGTACAACGCCGTGGCGGAGATCGCCGGATCGGACAGGAAGGCGGAGGTCGTCATGGCGGGAGGCCATCTGGACTCGTGGCACTCCGCAACGGGCGCGACCGACAACGCGATCGGGTGCGCCATCATGATGGAGGCGGCGCGCATTCTGAAGGCCCTGGACGTGCAGCCGCGCCGCACGATCCGCATCGCGCTCTGGAGCGGTGAAGAAGAGGGTCTCCTGGGCTCCCTGGCGTACGTGAAGGAACATTTCGGCAACGTCGAAGCGCCAAAGCCCGAGTTCGCGAGCTTCGCGGGATATCTGAACATCGATACCGGCACCGGCCGGCTGCGCGGTGCATCGGTGTTCGGACCGCCGGATGCCGCGCAAGTCCTTCGCGAGATCCTCGCGCCGTTCACCGATCTGAAGGTCGTGGGCGCGATGACCACCTCGAGCCGCGCGACGGGCGGGACCGACAGCACGTCATTCAACAACGCGGGGCTGCCCGGGATCGGCTTTACGCAGGATCCGATCGAGTACAACACGGACACGCACCATACGAACCTGGATACCTACGAGCGCGTCATTGAAGAGGACGTTCGCGATGCGGCGGTCATCGTCGCCGCAACGCTGTATCAGCTTGCGATGCGCGACGACATGCTGCCGCGGTTTTCGACTACGGAGATGCCCGGCGCACCGCCGGCGCGAGGTGGGAATTAGCAGGAGACGGCGCGCGCCCGCCGGAGCGGAGCGGGGCAGGGGGCCCCGCGAGCGACGGCGATGGGAGGGCCGGCGGGGCGAAGCCCCCCCGGTAGAGATCGAGACATGCCGCGACTAATCGAGAAGCCGACCGTCATCGACTGCGTCGGAACCAAGCCGAAGCAAATTCAGGAATACGCCGGACGCGTCAACTCGGGACACGCGGGCGTCAGCGTCGCGCGGATGATTTCGCCTGAGGGGTGGGAGGAGCCGGGACAGCGCCCCGAGTTCGAAGAGATCACCGTCGTGCTGAAGGGAATGCTGCGCGTCGAGCACGAGAAGGGTGTGCTCGACGTGCGCGCCGGACAGGCCGTGGTCGCCTCACCGGGCGAATGGGTGCGTTACAGTACGCCGGGCGCGGACGGGGCGGAATACGTCGCCGTCTGCATCCCGGCGTTCTCACCGGCTACCGTGCATCGGGATTGATCGCGCAACTCGAGGTGCGCGCTACGACGCGACCTTGAGCTTGTTGACGACCTTCTTGACGCCCGTCGTGTGCTCGACGAGCCGCCCGATACGCGTCTTGTCCGCCGTTGTCGGCACCGTGCCGCCGATCGTGACGGTGCCGCCGTTCGTATCCACGTCGATGTGCGTGCCGCGGGCGACGTCATCAGCCATCAGACGGGTCTTGACGGCGGTCGTGATCGATGCATCCTCGACGGCGTGCGCCCCCTTCTTCACGGCAGGCGTCGTATCGTCCTTGATCACGATCTTCGTGTCGTCTTTCTTCGCGCCGCTCGTCCCGACTTCGCTCCCGGCAACCTTCAGCTCGTTCTCGACCTTCTTCACGCCGGTCGTATTCTGAACGAGGTGTCCGATCCGCGCCCTGTCGGCTGCGGTCGGCACGTCACCGGCGATTGTCACAACGCCATCCTTCGTATCGACGTCGATTGACGTGCTGCGGGCGACATCGTCCTTCATCAGCCGCGTCTTCACCGCCGTGGTGATCGACGTATCCGACACGGCCTGCGCGCCTTTCTTCACCTTGGGCGTCGTATCGTCCTTGATGACGATCGTCGTGTCGTCCGGCTTGTCCTTGGGCTTGTCCTGCGCCAGCGCCGACCCGGCGGGTACGAACAGCGCGCACGCCAGAGCCACAGCAAGCGGTGTCTTCATGGTCATAGCTCTCCTTGTCAACTTTGACAGAGGAGAGCATGGATTGTGCCAGTGGTCGAGGCCTAGGGCGGCCTTTTCGGCCGCGATTAACACAACACCCGGATCACATCCGAGCGCGTGATGATGAAGGTCTTGTCCGTCTTGAAGTCGCGCACGAGCACGGCAGGGCTTTCGGGCGTGATCATGGTCGACAGCAGCTCGACCGGCGTGGACACGTCGACGAAGGGAAACGCCGGCTGCATGATGGTTTCGACCGGCTGCGATTTGATCGAGGCATCTTTGAGGAGCTCGTTGTACAGCTGGGTCTCGTTCAGCGACCCGACGAGGCGTCCCTCGTGGGTGATGGAGATCTGCGAGAAATCATGCTCGCCCATCAGCTTTACCGCCGCCTCGACCGGCTGATTGCCTTCAATCGACAGCAACTCGCCTGACACGCCGGATGCCACGAGATCGCGCGCGGTCATCCCCGTCTTCTCCAGGAAGCCCTTCTCGCGCATCCACTCGTCGTTGAACATCTTCCCGAGATAGCGCGACCCGTGGTCGTGAAAGATCACGACGATCAGATCGTCCGGCGTGAAGTGCTCTTTCAGCTGCAGGAGCCCGGCCATTGCCGCGCCCGCCGAGTTGCCCGCGAAGATGCCTTCCTCGCGCGCAATGCGCCGCGTCATCGTCGCGGCATCCTTGTCGGTGACCTTCTCGAAGTGATCGATCACGTCGAAGTCGACGTTGCGCGGGAGGAAGTCCTCGCCGATCCCTTCCGTGATGTACGGGTAAATCTCGTTCTTGTCGAAGATCCCCGTCTCCTTGTACTTCTTGAACACCGATCCGTAGGTGTCGATGCCCCACACCTTGATCTCCGGGTTGCGCTCCTTCAGATATCGTCCGACGCCGCTGACCGTGCCGCCGGTGCCGACGCCGACGACGAGCTGTGTCACCCGCCCGTCGGTCTGCTCCCAGATCTCGGGTCCCGTCTGCTCGTAGTGGGCTGCCGTGTTCGAGAGGTTGTCGTACTGGTTCGCCTTCCACGAATCGGGCACTTCCTTTTCGAGGCGGGACGAGACCGAATAGTACGATCGGGGATCCTCGGGATCGACGTTCGTCGGGCAGACGATGACCTCCGCGCCGAACGCCTTCAGCGCGTCGATCTTCTCCTTCGACTGCTTGTCCGTCGTCGTGAACACGCAGTGGTAGCCCTTGACGACGGCGGCGATCGCGAGGCCCATGCCGGTGTTGCCGGACGTGCCCTCGATAATCGTGCCCCCCGGCTTGAGCGCGCCCGCCTGCTCGGCGTCCTCGATCATCCGGACGGCCATCCGGTCCTTGATCGAATTGCCGGGATTGAACGTTTCGAGCTTGACCAGAACGTCGGCCGGAATGATGCCTTTGGTAATCGCGTTGATGCGGACCATCGG
>JAICSD010000063.1 GCA_025937075.1 Vicinamibacteria bacterium
GGATTCGCCGCGGGTCCTCGACCGCCTCGAGCGGTAAGGGCCGCTCGCCGGTTTGGAACCGCTGTCGTTCGTGCTCGCGCGGCTGCTCGAGCCGCTCTCGGCGTCGCTGGAGCGCGCCGACCGAGGAGCGGCCGCCGTGCGGCTCGATCTGCGCCTGACGGACCGGTCGACGCACACGCGCCTGCTGCAGCTGCCCGCGGCGATGCGCGACGCGCGCGTGCTGCGAACGCTGCTCCTGCTCGATCTCGAATCGCATCCGCCCTCCGCCGCCATCGATATCGTCACCGTCGAAGTCGATCCGGCGCCGGCGCGCATCACGCAGTTCTCGCTGCTCGCGCGCGCGCTGCCGTCGCCGGAAACGGTGTCCACGCTGATGGCGCGGCTGTCCGCGCTGGTGGGGGAGACGCGCTGCGGGTCGGCGGCGCTCGTCGACAGCCATCGGCCGGGCGAGTTTCAGATGACGTTGTTCGGCGGTGCTGCGGGTGTTGAAGGGACACCTGCCGAAGATGCTGATCACGGTGTTGTGCTGAGGCGTCAGCGCATTCCTCCGGCGATTCGCGTGCGCGTCGCTGCCGGACGGCCGGTACACGTGACGGGTGGACGGCGAGGATTGCCTGCGGGCGCCGTCACGCAGGCGGCGGGCCCGTGGCGCACGTCAGGCCACTGGTGGGCGATATCGAGCAACGCGGCGGATCGATCGGCGCAGCGTGCAGAACCGTGGGATCGCGACGAATGGGACGTCGCGCTCGCGGACGGCGCAATCTGCCGGATCTTTCACGATCGCGCGATGGATGGGTGGTTTCTCGATGGGGTGTACGACTGAACCTGGAACCCGCACACCGTGTATATCGAACTCCATTGCGCGTCGGCGTTTTCCTTTTTGGACGGCTCGTCGCTGCCCGAAGCGCTCGTCGAGCGCGCCGCGGCGCTCGGCTACCCGGCACTCGCGCTCCTCGATCGCGACGGCGTGTACGGCGCGCCGCGCTTTCACATGGCGGCGAAGAAGGCGGGGCTCGAGGCGATCATCGGCGCGGAACTGACGATTCGGTTGGCTGACGCCAACCTTCAACTCCCAACCTCCAACTCCCAACCTCCAACCTCCATCTTCCGCCTCCCGGTCCTCGTCGAATCGCAGCAGGGCTATCGCAATCTCTGCCGACTCGTCACGCGCATGAAGCTGCGAGCGCCGAAAGGAGAAGGGGCGCTCGCGCTCGAGGAGCTCGACGGCAGCACTGCCGGCCTCATTGCGCTCGCCGGACGCGGTCTGCTCAGCGGCGCCGAGTTCGGCGTCGGCGGCGCGATCGATCGGCTCGTCGGGATCTTCGGGCGCGCGAACGTCTGCGTAGAGCTGCAGCGGCACCTGTTGCGCGACGAAGAGGCGGACAACCACGCGCTGCGCGATCTCGCCGCCGCATTTCACGTGCCGGTCATCGCCACCAACGGCGTGCGCTTCGCCGAGGCGGGCGAACGTCCGCTGTACGACGTGCTCACGTGCATCCGCCACAAGACCACGATCGAACGCGCGGGCCGCCGATTGAGCTGGAACGCCGAACGGTACCTGAAATCCCCCGAGCAGATGGCGCGGCTGTTCAGCGACTTGCCGGACGCGCTGCACGCGTCTGGCGAATTGGCAGATCGCCTCACCTACACGATGAAAGATCTCGGCTACCGGTTTCCCGATTATCCGGTGCCCGCGGGCGAGACGATGGCGTCGTTTCTGCGGAAGATCACACTGGCCGGCGCGCGCGAGCGCTATCGGCCGCTCGAACCACGGCACGTGCGGCAGCTCGAACGCGAGCTGGATCTGATCGACAAGCTCGATCTCGCCGGCTACTTCCTCATCGTCTGGGACATCGTCAACTACTGCCGCCAGCAGCGGATTCTGGTGCAGGGACGCGGGTCGGCCGCCAACAGCGCGGTGTGCTACAGCCTCGGGATCACGGCCGTCGATCCCGTGGGGATGGATCTGCTGTTCGAGCGCTTCCTGTCCGAGCAGCGCGGCGAATGGCCCGATATCGATCTCGATCTGCCGAGCGGCGATCGGCGCGAGCGCGTCATCCAGCACCTGTACGAGAAGTACGGAAAGCTCGGCGCTGGCCCCGAAGGGCCAAGAGCAGGCATGACTGCGAACGTCATTACGTACCGCGGCCGCAGCGCCGCGCGCGAGGTCGGCAAGGTGCTCGGCCTCGAGCCGCCGCTCGTCGATTCGCTTGCGAAGGTGATGAACCAGTTCGAGTGGGTCGACCCGAAGGAGACGCTCGATCGCAACCTGCGCGACATCGGCGTCGACGGACAGCTTCCGCTCATCCAGACGTTCGGCCGGCTCTGGCAGCAGATTCAGGATCTGCCGCGCCATCTCGGGCAGCATTCGGGCGGCATGGTGATCTGTCAGGGACGCCTCGACGAGGTCGTTCCGCTCGAAAACGCCTCGATGCCCGATCGCGTCGTCATTCAGTGGGACAAGGACGACTGCGCGGACATGGGGATCGTGAAGGTCGATCTGCTTGGGCTCGGAATGATGGCAGTACTGCAGGATGCGTTGGAAGTGGTGAATGCGCCAACTCCCAACCTCCACCCTTCCACCGTCGCGCTCCGCGCTACGGCGGACAAGCCACCCTCCGTCCTCGACCTCGCCCATCTGCCGCCGGGTGATCCCGCCGTCTACCGCATGCTGCAGGAGGCCGACACCATCGGCATCTTCCAGGTCGAGTCGCGCGCGCAGATGGCGACGCTGCCGCGGCTCCGTCCCGCAACCTTCTACGACATCGTCGTCGAGGTGGCGATCATCCGGCCCGGACCTATCGTCGGGCAGATGGTCCATCCGTACCTGAAGCGGCGGCAGGGCCAGGAGTCGGTCACGTATCCGCATCCGTCGCTCCAGCCGATTCTCGAGCGGACGCTCGGCGTGCCGCTCTTCCAGGAGCAGCTGCTGCGGATGGCGATGGTCGCGGCCGGATTCAGCGGCGGCGAGGCGGAGGAGCTGCGCCGCGCGTTCGGCTTCAAGCGATCCGAGCGGAGGATGCAGCAGATCGAAGGGAAGCTGCGCGACGGGATGGCGCGTCAGGGAATCACCGGCAACGCGGCGGAGGAGATCATCCGATCGATCACGTCGTTCGCGCTGTACGGATTTCCAGAATCACATGCCGCGAGCTTCGCGCTGCTCGTGTATGCGAGCGCCTATCTGAAAGCGCACTATCCGGCGGCGTTCTACACGGCGATGCTCAACAACCAGCCGATGGGGTTCTATCACCCCTCGACGCTCGTGAAGGACGCGCAGCGCCACGGCGTCCGGTTCGCCACGATCGACGTGCAGGTTTCGGACTGGCAGTGCCGCGTCGAGCCGGACGGCCGCGTCCGGCTGGGACTGATGTACGTCAATGGATTGCGCCGCGAGGTCGGAGACGCAATCGCGTCGGGATCCGGGACTCGGGATCCGGGGGTCGGTACGAGCAAAGCGGAGCTCCGGTGCCCCAAGTGCGGCGCCGACGATCCTTCGATGCTGGAGTCACTGCATACGCACGAGGGCTTCTGTAACGTCTGCTCGCATCTGTGGTCGTTGCCTCCGGTGGCTGGAGGCTGGACCCCGAGCCCCGGACCGCGGACCCCGAACCCCGGACCCCGATGCCCGGCGCGTTTCAGCAGTCTCGACGATCTCATCCGCCGCACGGGTATCCGCCGCGACGAGATCGCGACGCTCGCGGAGATCGGCGCGCTCAACAGCTTCGGCTTCGATCGCCGCACCGCGCTGTGGCAGGTCGAGCAGGCCATTCGCCCCGCGGGCGAACTATTCGAATTGCCAATCGTCAATCCCATCGACAATCCCCAATCGACAATCGAATCCGCAATCGCCAATCCCCAATCGACAATCGCCAATTCAATCGGCAATCGGACGCCGCTTCGTCCCATGTCCCTCCCGGAGCGGCTGATCGCCGACTACGCCGGCACGAGCCTGACAGTTGGCCCCCACCCGATGTCGCTCAGGCGTGCGGAGCTGGCGCTGCGGGGCGTTCAACGTGCGATCGATCTGCCGCGCGGCCGCCACGGCCGCCGCGTCCGCATCGCCGGTGCCGTGATCACGCGCCAGCGTCCCGGTACAGCGAAGGGCTTCGTGTTCCTGACGCTCGAAGATGAAACGGGCATCGCCAACATCATCGTCCGCCCGGATCTCTTCAGCGATTACCGCGCGACAATCGTCGGCGAGCCCTATCTGCTCGTCGAAGGGATCCTGCAGATTCAGGAAGGCGTGACATCCGTGAAAGCGGAGCGGCTGCACTCGATCGGCCGCAGCGATTCGCCGGACGTCGAGTCGCACGACTTCCGGTAATCCTCGAACCGCGCCGCACGCCTGCTGAGCTGACTGGCGTGCCGCTTGCACGCTACCTCACCTGATGAGTCAGGTTCGCCTCACGGGCTGTGCCGCGCTGTTCATTGCCGCAGCGCTGGCGTCTGCATGTCACCCGCAAATCCGCTCCACGCTGACCGGCGACATGACCCCCAAGCTCATGGCTGAGCTGTGGTACCTTCCCACGCGGGACAGGAATCTGTTCTGGGGTGTCGGTGGAGAGCGGCTCGCGCCCGATCCGGGGCTCAAATATCGTGTCATCGAAGTCAAGCACACGGGCTTCAGCCGCGGCCTCACCGTCGAAGGGCCAGGCGACCGGAAGTGGAGCGCGAAGTTCCCGCCCGAAGCGCCGACCGAAGTCGTCGCGTCACGCATCCTGTGGGGAGTTGGCTATCATCAACCGCCCATCTATTACGTGGGGCTCTGGAGCGCCGAGGGGGCGCCGGATCCGAACCCGCAGCTCCCCGCGCGGTTCCGCGAGGCGAAGCCCGACTTCCATGGGCTGGACGCGAAGGGGGACTGGTCGTACTACCACAACCCGTTCGTAGGTACGCGGCAGATGAACGGACTGCTCGTGCTCCAGGCGATGCTGGGAAATTCAGATTTGAAGGACGAGCAGAACGCGCTCTACGCGCTGGACGATGTGGTCGAGGGGGCGCGCCGGTGGTACGTGGCCCGCGATCTGGGCCAATCGTTCGGACGCACGGGCGTCATCGACGCGCCGCGCGGAGATATCGAGGTGTTCGAGCAGACCCCGTTCATCAAGGGGGTCGAGCACGGAAAGGTTCGATTCGACTGGCGCGGGCGGCACGATGTGCTGGTTGAAGACCTGACGCCAGCCGACGTGCGCTGGATCTGCGAGCGGCTTGCCGCGCTCACCGACGCGCAGTGGCACGACGCCTTCCGCGCGGGCGGCTATGCGCCAGCCCTTGCGGAGCGCTTCATCAGGCGCATGAAACAGAAGATCAAGGAAGGGCTCGCGCTCGACGACGCACCGAAGGGAGGGACGTGATGCGCAGGAAACGACGCGGGCGGGCCACCTGGCGTCAGTTTGCGCTGATCGCGCTGCTCGTCGGCGCGGCCGGTGTGCTGGGCCTCGCGGACGCGGCGCGTGAGGCGTCCGCGCAACAGCCCGACGTGTTGACGGCGGCCGCGCGGAAAGGAGAGGGGCCCGCGCCCGAAACCCGCGTCGAAGTGCTCGACGCACTGATTCGCCTCCCCGTGGCGGCCCTGCTCGGCGCCGCCCTTGCCGTCCGTCCAAGGCGCCGCGGCACGCCTCCGCGCCAGCCCGCCGTCATCCAGACGCAGATCATCCTCGCCATCGTCGGCTCGGTCGTCATGATGGTGGTGGGCACGAATCTCGCTCGCGCATTTGGCGTGGTAGGGGCGGCAGGCCTCGTGCGGTATCGCGCCAAGATCGAGGACCCGAAGGACGCGGGGGTCATGCTGTCGACGCTGGCGATCGGACTCGCGTCGGGCGTCGGGCTTTATGCGATGGCCACCGTATCGGCCGTGTTCATCCTGATCGTGCTGTGGATCATCGAATCGTTCGAGCCGCGCACGCTGAAGACGTTCGAGCTGAAGGTGAAGATGGGGGAGGACACGGACGGGCGGCGCGGCGACATCGAAGCCGTGCTCCGCCGCCATCGTATAGACTTCGAGCTCAGCACCTCGTCGGACGAGGAGGTCTGTTACGACGTCCGGGTGCCGCTCGACCTGGAGCGGGACCGCATCACCAACGCCATCCTGACCCTCGATCCGGCCGGCCACGCCGCCGTCGACTGGAACGAGAAGAAGTCGAAGCAGAAGTGAAGCTGATCATCCAGCCCGACGACGGGGTGAAGCCGATCGTGCAGGCGATCCGCCGCGCACGGAAGACGCTCGACATCATGATCTTCCGCTTCGACCGCAGCGAAATCGAAAAGGCGCTGGACGCGGCCGTCGTGCGCGGCGTCAACGTGCGGGCGCTCATCGCGCACACGAACCGCGGCGGCGACAAGAACCTCCGCAAGCTCGAGCTCCGGTTGCTCGCCTGCGGCGTGGCCGTGTCGCGGACGGCGGACGACTTGCCGCGATACCACGGCAAGATGCTCATCGTCGACGGCACGCTGCTGCACGTGTACGGCTTCAACTACACGAAGCTGGACATGGACAAGAGCCGCAGCTTCGGCGTGATGACGCGCGATCGGACGCTGGTGCAGGAGGCGATGAAGCTGTTCGAGGCGGATACGGCGCGCCACCCCTACAGCCCGGGCAGCGCCAAGTTCGTCGTCAGTCCCGAGAATTCGCGCGAGGTGCTGACGGCGTTCATCCGCGGCGCGAAGAAGCAGCTGCTGATTTACGACGAGCAGGTGAGCGACAACCTCATTCAGCGCGTCCTGCTCGATCGGGCGCGAGCCGGCGTGGAGATCCGGATCGTCGGCAGCCTCGAAAAGGACATTCCGAACGTGAAGACGCGGAAGCTGCCGGGGCTGCGGCTGCACGTCCGCGCGATCGTCCGCGACGCGAACGCGGCGTTTCTCGGCAGTCAGAGCCTGCGGCGGCTGGAATTGGACGGGCGCAGAGAAGTCGGCGTGATCATCACCGACGGCCGCGTGACGAGAAACATTCAGTCGGTGTTCGAAGCGGACTGGGCGCGAAGCGGCGGCAAGAAATCGCCGCCGGTGAAGGTCCAGCGCACCGCGTGACCGGTCGTCACGGCTTTTTCCGGCGCGCGATCGTCCCAGAATCCACGACCTGGCCCTTGCGCGCGATCGTCATGAACGTGAGCTGATCGCCCTCGATCTCCATCAGCATGAACGTCTGATCGGTGTCGAAGCCCTTCGCGGTGAGCGGCGACCCCTTGCGAAGGTCCCCCGCGCGCAGCTGTCCGGACGACCCCTCGACGAAGTACGTGATGCCGTTCTGCGGCTTGATGCGTTCGTAGACGTGGTCGTGCCCGTTCAGCACCAGCGAGACGCCGGACTTGATGAGGAGCGGCTCGAGCGCGGCCCGCAGCTTCAGCTCCGAGCCGTGGGTCCGGGCCGACGAGTAGAGCGGGTGATGGAAGAAGCAGATCTTCCAGTCTTCGTTGGACGCGTCCAGCTCCTTCTCAATCCAGGCGAGCTGCTCCTGGTCCATATAGGTGCTCTCGAACGCGAAGAACCGGACGTTCTGCTTGGACGGCTTGAACGAGTAGTACAGCTTCCCGTCCATGTTGTAGTAGTTGTAGTTCCGCTGCTCACGCGAATCGTGGTTGCCGAGGCTCGCGTAGAACTTGACGCCCGCGTCCAGCAGCGGCTGATAGGGCTCCTGAAACTTCTTGAGGAAATCCTGCGGGCGCTCCGACCCGTAGATGTTGTCGCCCATCATCACGACCAGCGTGAACGGGAACTTCTCGTGCCACGCGACCATCTGCTTGGCGATGTCGTACTGCGGCGGGTCTCCCGTGCCGTTGTCGCCGATGACCGCGAACTTGAGCGAGTCCTGCGCGTTGGGAAGCTTGGCCTCCTGAACGGCGGTGGCCGCAGTCGCGCGGGCGGTGGCCGCCGGCGTGCGGGCGGCTGCCTCGCGTGCGGGTGTTGCCGCCGCGCAGGACGTCAGCGCAAGAAGCGGGCAGAGAAAGGCCCAACGCACACTCAGGAGACGCATACGGACGCTCACGTCGGCGCGCATTACGGGAAAATGCGCTCCATGTAGTCGGCAATGATATGGGCGTGCGGATCCAGCAGGATCAGGCTGTCGCCGACGAACCGGTACTCCAGTTCCTCCGGCAGCTCGGGCAGCCCCTTCAGCACCTGCGGGGGGACCGTCGATAGCGGGACGCTGTCCGGGTACCGCGCGTTGACGGCGAGCGTCGCGCGTTCCCGTTCGCCCCATTCCTCCAGGATTTCCTTCTTCAACTGCGGGCCGCCCTTGCTCGTGAAGACCTGCCTGAGCAGCTTGCGGATGATTTTCTGCATGGCGGGCGTCAACAGATCGCCACGCTTGGCGTCCGTGCGGTGCTCGCGCATCAGCTTCTCGAGCGCGCGCTGGTGCACATCCAGCTGCTGCGGCGTGGCATCTTTCGGCAGGCCCGGCAGCGTGCTCTCGAGTTTCTTGTGCAGCGCGACGTACTCGTCGACGCGCTTCTTGAAATCGGCGATCGTGGCCGCGTCGGGATTCGTCCGCTGCTGCGAGGCGACCGCAGGGGCGGAGCAGACGGCCAGCAGGCCCACGAGCACACTCACACGTCGGATGAGGCTCATACCTCAGCTGAATGCAACCGCTGCGCCACTCATCAGCCGCGGTAGTTCCCGAACTGGAGGGCGACGCCGAAATCCTGTTCGCGCAGCAGCCGCATGGCTTCCTGCAGCTCGTCCTTTGACGGAGAGGATATCCGAACCTGGTCCGCCTGGATCGCCGCCTGCACCCTCTTCAGCTTTCGGTCCTTCAGAAACTTCACGATCTCCCGGGCGGCCTCGGTCGGAATACCCTGCTGCAGTGTGACCACGCGTCGCACGGTGTCGTTGGCCGCGCGCTCGATCGCGCCGGGCGTCAGGTTCTTCACCGGAACGCCCCGGCGAACGAGACGCGTCTGCACGATCTCCCACAACGCGTTCATCTTGAATTCGTCGTCGGCCGTCAGCGTGATGGTGTTCTCGGTCCGGTTCAGGTCGATGGCGGCGCGCGCGCCCTTGAAGTCGTACCGCTGCGCGACCTCTTTGCGCGCCTGGTTGACGGCGTTGTCGACTTCCTGAAGGTCGACGTTCGAGGTGACGTCGAACGAGGGCAGCGTCGCCATGGAGAGGGATGTCCGATCGTTGCGTCAGGAGGCGGCAGTCACCGACTGCTGCGGCGCGGAATCGTGACGCTGCGGCTTGCGCCAGTAATCCATCCGAGAGACGCGGTGGACACACCCGATCGTGCACATCGGCGCGCACCATTTCGGCGCCAGGAACTCGCGGCGGATGTCTTCGACCGTGTAGGTGGCGAGCGGCACGCCCGGGCAGCCGCGCTGCTGCGAGCACCAGTGCACGAGGCCGTTCTCGCAGATGTACAGGTAGCGCGCGCCCGCGCGGCAGTACCACTCGTTCGGCTTCCCATCCGCGAGATTCAACTGAAAGCTGCGGATCCCGGAATACAGGTTCTTCAGGATCTGCCGCCGGCCGTCGATCCGGCGCATCACATCCTCGAAGACGGTGCGCTCCGCCGGCCCGAGCGGCTTCAGCAGGCCGGACCCGTCGTGAATGATCCCGATGGACGTCGAGAAGCCGAGCTGCGCGGCGCGCTCGTTGATCGTCCGCGCGTCCTCCGGTTTCCTGATTCCGCCGCCGACGACCGAATTGATGTTGATGTCGAAGTCGGCGTACTCCGCCAGCCACTGCAGCTTTTTGTCGAGGAGGCGCAGGCTCTTCTTCGACACGTCATCGGGCTCGACGTTGTCGATGCTGATCTGGAGGTAGTCGAGGCCGGCGTCGTTCAGCGCCTCGATGCGCCTGGGCGACATCAGATAGCCGTTGGTAATCAGGCCGGCAATCATGCCGCGGCTGCGAATCCGGCCGATGAGGATGTCCAGATCCGGATGGAGCATCGGCTCGCCGCCGCTGAACGCCACGACCGACGTGCCCAGGCTCGCAAGCTTCTCGATGCGCGCCACCATCTCGTCGGTGGGGACTGGGTTCGAGACCTTGTCGAACTCGTTGCAGTACCCGCAGTCGATGTTGCAGCGGCGGATGGGAACGATGTGAACGAGGAGGGGATGCTCGGTGCTCGCGAGGCCGCGGACGAACTCGCGAACCGAGCGCGCGCGCCGGCTGATCTTCCGAAACCGCGGCATCAATATCTATTCAGTATATCAGGCCGCGCTGGGCTCTCCGACGGCCCGCGGCTCGCGACGGTCGCGGATCATGCGGCCGATCTTCAGCGAGGTCTCGAAGATCGCGCCGACGCGCAGCCCGCCAGGTAGACGATGTGCCCCGACGGCCGCCAGCGCCGCGGAGGCGACGCAGCCGCACTGCGAGCAGTCCGGCGTACCGCCGAACTGGCAGGGCGTGATCCGGTGTTCGAAGTCCGCGGAGACGCAGCTCGTGGTCTGCGCGAAGACGCACTCGTCAGGGCTCTGCGGCGGCGCCGCGTACTGCTTCACGAGCCCTTCGGGCATCGTGAGCTTCTTGAATTTCGTCCGCAGCATCATCAGGGCGGCGACGACGCGCTCTCGGTCGGCGGGCGTGAGGATTTCGTCGGCGACCTCACCGACCTGCGGCGTGTACAGGCTCACCCAGATCTGCCGCACGTTGGGGTTGCCAGACCAGAACTCGACGAATTCCTCGAGATAGCCTTCGCGCTGCACCTGCTGCCGCGTCACCGTGCAGTGCACGGTGATCTTGTGCCCGACGATGTGCTTCAGGATGCGATCGTAGGTGGCGGGCGTCCGGCGCACGTCGTGTTCGGGCTGGAGACCATCGATCGACACGACGATCTGCAGGCGGGGAATCGACGCGAACTCCGCAGGGATCGGCCGCACGGCGCTGGTCACGAGCTGGCTGTAGATTCCGCGTGCCGCCAGCCGCGGAAGAATCTGCTGCAGCTCGCGGTACCTGACGAGCGGTTCGCCTCCGACGATCGAGACGTGAATGGGCTTCTCGTCGTCCACGATGCCCAGGACGCGATCGACCAGCTCCTGGCCCTTGTAGTCCGTCACCTGCCGCAGCGTGACATCGCCGCCGAGGTGCTGGTCACCATAGGCATAGCAGCCCGGACAGCGAAGCGGGCACTCCCGCGTGATCTCGATCGAGAGAGAGGGGCGATAGCCGCGGAGAATTTTTCCCCACGCGGTGATGATGCCTTCCATGTCTCGGACTATAGCATGCGCGTTGTGCAAGCGCGTCAGTATCGGCGTGCACCAGCTTGTGGTGAAGCGCGCGCTATGGTGAAATGAAATCTCGCACCTGAATTTTCAGCCGGCGCTCTCCCGAGCGGCCCTCACGTCAGATTCAATTCATGCACGATTCTCGTCACATCAGCCGTCGTCTGTTTCTCGGGCTGGGTGCTGCCGCGGCAGCAGGCACGCTGGTGCCGTCGAAGGCGTTTGCGGGCGCGCTGGGCGCCGCGGCGCTGGCCCCCGACCGCGTCCTGTCGTTCCATCACACCCACACCGGCGAGCGGTTGATGACGTCGTACTGCGAGGGCGGCGAATACGTTCCCGCTGCGCTGGACGATGTCAATCATCTGCTTCGGGACTTTCGCGTGGACGCGGTGAAGCCGATCGATCCGAGCCTGCTGGATCTGCTGTTCCAGCTGAACACGCACCTGGGTACGGATCAGCCGTTTCACGTGATCTCCGGATACCGCACGCCTGAAACGAACGCGATGCTGCAGGAGCGCGGCGGCACGCACTCGGGCGTGGCGACGCACAGCCTCCACATCGCGGGGAAAGCGATCGACATTCGCGTCCCCGGCATTCGGCTCGACCACTTGCGCGCGACGGCCCGGGCGCTGCAGCTCGGCGGAGTGGGGTATTATCCAGCGTCGAATTTCGTCCACGTGGACACGGGACGCGTCCGCCACTGGTAGCAGCCTGCCTTGATTGAGCGCCGTCGGTCGAAGATACAGGGTTGGGGCGTCTTCGCGACGCGGCCCATCAGCAAGAACACCCGCATCATCGATTACGCCGGCGAGAAGATCCCGAATCGCGAGAGTCTGAAGCGCGAGGTGCGCTACCTGAAGAAGGGGCACATCTGGTGCTTCAAGCTGAACCGCCTCTACGTCCGCGACGCCGCGGTCGGCGGCAATGTCGCGCGGTACATCAATCACTCCTGTACGCCGAACTGCTACACCCAGGTCACCGGCGACACCATCTGGATCCGCGCCGCGCGCAACATCAGGAGCGGCGAGGAACTCACCTACGACTATTCGACCGACGGTGAAGGCACGATCCAGTGCCGGTGCCGGCCCGGATGCACGACCGTTATCTGAAGAGCCTGGATGGGCTCTTGCATAACATCCCTGCGTGACACAGAACGGCTCAGCTGGTCGCGTCAGCCGACGCCTGCTGGCAGATGCCGCGAACAAAGCCCACGATCTCGCGGCGGTTCATTTCCTCCAGCCTGCTCACCGAGGCCACCGGCGGGTCCATCCGAAGAAGCGGCCGACGGTAATGGCCTTCCGGGAGGGATTGGAATTCAGGGCACAGGCGTCGGGATGGAACGACGCGCGCAAGCTCGAATGGATATTGCGCCAGCTCCGCAGCACCGTACGCCGCGCCTTTCGTGAGACTCCCTTTTATCGCGATCGATTCATCGAGGCAGGGTTCGATCCGAATGCGGAGTTCGGATTCGAGGATTTTGCGCGGCTGCCGATCGTGGATCGGGAAGACGTGCGCCAGGCGGGCGACCGAATGTTCGGCGGCGCCGTCGCACCTGCCCAGATCGCGAGGGACGCGACCGGCGGATCGTCGGGCGCGCCGACGCAGATCCGCACGGGACCCCGAGAACGCGGCTGGCGCGAGAGCGGGATGGAGCACTTCATGCGCCGCCTCGGCCTCCCGGCGGGAAGTCGAACGGCGCTGCTCTGGGGGCATCATCTCGATCCGATGCAGCGCGACACGTTTCGGGAGCGCCTGCAGGACTGGCTTTTCAATCTCCGGCCGTTCGACTGCCTCCGCCTGTCGCCGGAAACGCTGGATCAGTACGATCGGGAGATGGCCGAGCTGCGCCCGAAGTGCCTCGTCGCCTACGCAAGCGCCGTAGCCGCTCTCGCGGCGCACCTCGATGCCCGCGGGATTGTGCCCGCGTATCCCACCGGCCGGATCGTGACAGGCGCCGAGAAGCTGCTGCCGGATCAGCGCGCCATCGTGGAGAAGGTGTTCCGCTGCCCCGTTCACGAACGATACGGGGGGCGCGACGTCAGCGTGATCGCGTTTCAGATGAACGTGCCGGAGGCACTCGACTTCGAAACGGACTGGAGCCTTCTGCTCGTGGAGCCGGAAACGACGGACGAGATCTCCTCCATCCTGGTCACGAAGCTGCAGGCCGATGTGATGCCGATGATCCGTTATCGCGTAGGCGATCTGGCTCGGTTCCCCGCGGCGAGCGCGCCTGGCCGGCCGACCTTCCGCCTTCTGTCGGTCATCGGCCGCGAAGCGGATCGCGTGTGGCTGCCGGACGGCCGGTGGATGCACGGGCTGAGCTTTCCGCACCTGATGAAGGACCATCCCGTTCGCGAGTTTCAGATCCATCAGCGCGGCGATTACAGCGTGACAGTCCGCGTGTTGCCGGCCGCCTCTTTCACCGAGGAGAGCGGGCGTGCGATTCTTCAGATCGTCAAGGCGAATCTGCCGCAGCTGCCGGTGGAGCTGCAGCTCGTCGAAGCAATTCCACGCACGGCCTCGAACAAATGGCGTCCCGTGATCAGCGATGTGAGCGCGGGCCAACACGTGTAACTCCCGAAGAGATGAACCTCGGTCGGCCAGACGTCTTCGACATGCGCGTGGCGGGCGTCCGCCTGGCGGCGGCGAC
>JAICSD010000200.1 GCA_025937075.1 Vicinamibacteria bacterium
ACTGGTCGATCCAGTTTGAGCGAGCGCACGGCGTGTTCACTCGCGAGCGTGTCCAGCGCCGCATCCGGCACTTCGGCCACCCAGCTTCCGAGCAGGGGCAGCCGGCGGCCGAGTGCGCCGCCCACGGCGGCAACGATCGGCTCGGGCGAGACGGCGGAATCGAGCGTCAGGATGACCCGCGACCGCGACGCGGAGTTGTGTGCGCGGGCGCGCAGAGGAGCGTCCAGTTTGGCGTCCGCTGGGTGCAGCGATTCCCCGGCGGCCGGCGCGGCGACGGCGGCCCACAGGGCAACAGCGAGGAGCAGAAGTCGACCCATGCCACTACGCGAGGGATCGCCAGGCAAAACGGCGGCTCGGATGCAAGCATACTGCCCGGATGGTTCCGCGGCAGCGACATCAGAAACTGCGAATTTTCCTTGGATTAACGGACGCCGCGTCAACCGGCGTTCACGGCAGTCGTCCACCGCGTCAGGCGATTGTGCTGTTTCAACACACTCGCATTCAAGACTGACGTTTTGGTAAGTTCCCCTCACTCGGCGGCCGGCCGGGAGCGGACTCGAGTGTTCCTGGGCTCGGCTTCGAGGCCGTATTCGACGATTTTCCGGTAGAGCGTGCCGCGGCTGATATCGAGCACCGAAGCGGCCTGCTTCTTGTTCCAGTTGACGCTGTCGAGCACGCGGACGATATGCGCGCGCTCGCTTTCGGCCAGGGTGGGCATGCGCTCGCGGGCGGACTCGATCGGCGCCTCGCTGGCGTGCAGGAATTCGATGTCGGTCGGGCGAATCACCCGGCCGGGCGACGACAATGCCGCTCGCGAGACGGTGCTCTCGAGCTCGCGGATGTTCCCCGGCCAGTGATATTGGGTGAGCAGGTCCAGGCCTTCCTTCGAAAAGCTCTTCGCATCGAGCTGCAGGCCATTGGCGGCGCAGTATCTCGCGAGGAACCGCTGCGCGAGCACCGGGATGTCGCTCGATCGTTCGCGGAGCGACGGCAACCGGATCGAGAAGGCGTTGACGCGATAGTAGAGGTCCTCGCGGAACCGGCTGTCGCGGACGAACTGGTCGAGCGGACGGTTCGTTGCCGAGATGAGCCGGAAGTTGACCTCGATTGACGTGTTGCCGCCGAGCCGTTCGAACCGCCGCTCTTCGAGCACGCGCAGCAGCTTGGCCTGCGCGACGATCGAGAGATCGCCGATTTCATCGAGAAACAAAGTGCCGTTGTTCGCCAGCTCGAGCCGCCCCGGCTTGCGATCGTGCGCGCCGGTGAACGCGCCCTTCTCGTAGCCGAAGATCTCCGACTCGAAGAGCGTGTCCGGCAGCGCGGCGCAGTTCACGGCCTGGAACTTGTGCGTGCCCCGGCGGCTCAGCTCGTGGATCATTCGCGCGACGACTTCCTTGCCGGATCCCGTCGGCCCGAGTATCAGCACGGAGATGTCGGACTTGGCAGCGGTCCGGATCCATTCGAAGATGACGAGCATCTTCTCGTCGCGGCCGATCATCTCGCGGAAGCGTTGGACCGCAGGCGAGCGATCCTCGTGCGACACGGTCGCGCGGCGCTCGAGGAAGTGATCGAGGAGATCGCGCAGCGCGTCGCTCTCGGGCTGGTAGAACCCGTACTTGGCCGAGCCTGGTCCGGCCGTGCGCCGGACGATGCCGAACGTGACGAGCTCGCGGACGCAGTTGTCGACGTCAAGGCGCATCCGCCCGAACGTCTGCATCAGCGCCTCGACGTCGAACGCTTCCTCCGGCCGCGCGCAGAGGAAACGCAGGATCGCCGCCCGCAGCGGCGACTGCACGAGCGCGTGGAAGCGCGCCTCGATTTCGGTCGGCTCGGTCCGGGGTGCGACCGCGGCAAGATTGTCGATATGCGACATCGGATTCGTGCTCATCGCGTTCGGTCCGGCGGTGCCGGCGCGGTCTGTGTCGGACGATCGCGGTAGTACCCGGTCTGGTATTCCTCGATGAGGCGCTTCATCTCCACCGCGTCGCGCTTTCGATGGCCGTGGCACCGGACCGGTTCTGCGCCGCCGCTCGACTCGATCAGCACGTTCGAGAAGAACAGGTTCGTTTCGATCAGCACGGACGCGATATGGGCGATGTGGATCGACTGTTCGAGCCGCCCGAACCACCTCGGCCGGTAGTGAACGACGCTCGTGGGGCTCACGGCCACCTGCGCCGGGAACACGTGATTGCCACGGCTCCAGCGGCTCGCGCGAAAGACGTGCTCACCGGGCGCCTGGCGTCCCCTGTGCCAAATCAGGTAGATGAGGAGCGCGGCGGCCGCCGCAAGCGCGGCGATGACCCACAGCAGCACGCGGCTCCAGTCCATTTGCATGAATTGGGCAACTGTGAAGCTACTATCGGCGGTTCGGCCGTGCTGCTGCAGCGTGCAGGTGTTATTCTGAAACGCGGCCCTTACCGGCCCCACGTCACGGAGGACCGTTCATTGCCCCACCGCCCGTCGACGGGTGCTCAGGGCGCGCCAGGCGCTCCCACCCAGAGGCCGCACGAGTACCTCAAAGGCAAACCGATTCGCTATTACCGGCCGCGCGGCAGCGCGGACCTCCGGCAGTTGATCGACGGCGGCTTCCAGGCGTTCAACGCCGGACGATTGTCCGAAGCGTGCCACATCTTCAGCGAGAAGATGCTCGCGCCCGAGAACGACACGACGATTGGCCTCACGGTGGCAGGCGCGTTGACGCCCGCGGGCCTCGGCGGCTGCGTCATCGAGATGATGGACCGCGGCCTCGTGGACTTCATCGTCAGCACGGGCGCAAACCTCTATCACGACCTGCACTATGCGCTGAACTTCACGCTTCACCGCGGCTCCCCGTTCCTCGACGACGTGGAGCTGTACGAGCAGGGGATCATCCGAATCTACGACGTCCTGTTCCCTGCGACCGTGCTGCTCGAGACGGACTCGTACATCCGCGACTTCCTCGTCCGCTCGAAGCTGACTGGTCCCATTTCGACCTCGGAGCTGCACTATCACCTCGGCCAGGACCTGCTGGCGAAAAATCCGGAGTCCGCGGACTACTCGGTCGTCGCACGCGCCGCGGCCGCGGGCGTGCCGATTTACACCTCGTCGCCGGGGGACAGCTCGATCGGGATGAACATCGCGTACCACGAGCTGATGAACGGCAGCACGCTGATGATCGATCCGAACCGCGACGTCAACGAGGTCTGCGCGATCATCCTGGCCGGCGTCCACAACGGCTGCGTCATCCTCGGCGGCGGCTCTCCGAAGAATTTCTACCTGCAGGGTCAGCCCACGCTGTGGGAGGTGTACGGCATTCCGAAAGGCGGCAACGACTTCTTCATCCAGATCACGACGGATCAGGTCGTGTGGGGAGGGCTGAGTGGCGCGACGCCCGCGGAAGCCGTGAGCTGGGGGAAGGTCAATCCCGGCGTGCTGCCCGACACCGTCGTCGCGTACTGCGACTCGACGATTGCCTTCCCGCTCTTCTGCGAATACGCGATTGGCTCGCCGAACGGACGGCGGCAGCGG
This sequence comes from Vicinamibacteria bacterium, assembly GCA_025937075.1. Next base: position 3,508 of record JAICSD010000200.1, read on the forward strand.
CGTGAGCTGTATCACAAGCGCGACGCGCTCGTCGCGGACCTGCTCCGTCAGGCGCGCAGCGCGAAGGACGCCAAAGCGATCGACCGCGAGCCCGCGGAAATCGATCGACACCGCTGATGGGAACCTTGTCATCCGCGTTGTCGCCGGTCGTGCTCGAAACCTCCGAGCATCCGCGCGTCTACGCGGACGCGAACATCCCGAGCGGCGTCGTCGCTTACATGCGCGAGAAGCTGCGCTGGGACGTCTTCTTCGTGCTCGAACACGACGATCTGCGCCGCGCGAGCGACGTCGAACACTACCGCCTTGCGAAGCAGCTCGAGCGCACGCTCGTGACGCTCGATCGTGACTATCTGGATGATCGGCTGTTCCCGCCTGGCGACGGCGCCGGCGTGGTGGTGTTCAGCGTGCCCGACGAGCGTTGGCTTCGACGGCTGCTCCAGCGGATCGATCGCGAGATGTTCCGCGTCGATGGCGCGTCTGCGCTTCCCTTCGCGCAACGAAAAACCGTCTGGCACGTGGACGGGCCTGCCGCGGCATGATTCTGCTGTCAGGTGCCGATCTCGTTCTTCCCGATCGCATCGTCAGCGGCGGGTCCCTGTTCATCGAGCACGAACGCATCGCCGATGTCGTCGCAGGTCCGGCGTCGGCGGAGGCGACGGAGCTGGCCGTCGATCTCTCCGGACATTACATCGTTCCGGGCTTCATCGACGTGCACGTCCACGGGCTGCAGGGCGTCGATACGCTGGACGGCGGCGACGCGATCCGCACGATTGCATCCGGCCTGCCGGCATTCGGTGTGACGGCATTCTGTCCGACGTCGCTCGCCTGTGCACCAGACGCACTGCGTAGGATGCTGACGGCCGTGCGCGCGGCGCGCACGACGAGGCCGCCCGGCGGCGCGCGCGTGCTGCCGGCGCACCTGGAAAGCAATTTCATCAACCCGGATTTCAAGGGGGCGCAGCCGCTCGAGTGCATCCGATCGCCGCGTTCCTCATCGAATGCTCCTGAAGGATCGACATGGTCGGGTGAGGACATCCTGAAGGAGATCCGGGCGGCGAGACCGGACGTGGGTATCGTGACGCTCGCGCCGGAAATGGATGGCGGAGTCGATCTCATTCGGGATCTCGTGAGCCACGGCCATCACGTCTCGCTCGGGCATTCGGGCGCTACGTACGAACAGGCACTCGAGGGCATCAAGGCCGGCGCGCGGCAGGCGACCCACCTGTTCAACCGGATGCCCCCGGTGCTGCATCGTGCGCCCGGGCTCGCCGGCGCGGTGCTCGAATCGGACGAAGTGGTCGCGGAGCTCGTGTGCGACGGCGTCCACGTGCACCCGGCCGTCATGCGCGTGGCGCTTGCCGCGAAGCGGCCCGAGCGAATCATGGCCATCACGGACGGGACGGCGGGCTCCGGGCTGCCGCGGGGCGGAGAGGGGCGAATTGGCGGCCGCCGCATGTTCGTCCGCGACGCCGCGTATCTGGAGGATGGGACGCTTGCCGGGAGCGTGCTGACGATGAGCGGCGCGTTCGCGAACCTGGCAGCCCGCGTCGGCCTGAGCCTGATCGACGCGGCCGCGGTGTGCTCGACCACTCCCGCCCGTGCGCTCGGCCTGCAGGGGTTCGGCGTCATTGCGTCCGGCGCCGTCGCCGACCTGGCCGTCCTCGACCGCGAACTCCGGGTCGTCCAGACCTGGATCGCCGGAACGCTCGCGTACGACCGGGGTCAGACCCCGGCGGTGCCAGAGTAGGGGGTCAGACCCCGGTGGTGCCAGAGTAGGGGGTCAGACCCCGGTGGTGCCAGAGTAGGGGGTCAGACCCCAATTGACGCGGAACTCGGGTCCGATGCGGCCCGTCCAATTCTCGTGCGTATGAAATTTGTACTCTCGCTTGTCGCCCTCAGCTCTGCCGCCCTTATCGCCTCCGGCTGCGTCGTGGTCGACTCGCAAGGACACATCGTCCGTGACGAGAAGCGCTTCACCGTCTCAGGGACGCCGGATCTGCGGCTGACCACGTTCGACGGTGGGATCGATATCCGGTCGGGCGAGGGGAAGGAGATCATCGTCGAAATCGAGAAGCGCGGGCCGTCGCAGGAAGCGGTCGACCGCCTCGAAGTCGCTGCCTCGCAGGACGGGAACCGCGTCACGGTGGAGGTGAAGAAGCCGACGGGTGAGTTCTGGTCCTTCGGGATGGGGCACTCCTCTCCGAGCGCACGCCTCATCGTGACGATGCCGAAGGACGGCGACGTGACGGCCAGGAGCGGCGACGGTTCCATTCGCGTCGAGCACGTGCACGGGGCGCTCGATTTGCGCACCGGCGATGGGAGCATCCGCGCCAGCGATGTGTCGGGTCGACTCGTGCTCAATACGGGCGACGGATCCGTCACGCTGGACGAGGCCGAAGGAGACCTCGAGCTCGAGACCGGGGATGGCGGCGTCACCGTTGCCGGCAAGCTGGGATCCGTGAAGCTTCACACCGGCGATGGCTCGATTACGTTCCGTGCGGAAGCAGGCTCGGTGATGAAGGACGACTGGTCGATCACGACCGGCGACGGCGGCGTCGCGCTGTACCTTCCGTCGGATTTCAGCGCCGAGCTCGACGCGCACACGGGCGATGGATCGATCCGGAGCGACATCCAGGTCACGGGTGCCGCGGAGAACAGCCGCCGGAACGTGCGCGGCCGCCTCGGTTCGGGGGGCAAGATGCTTCGCATCCGCACCGGCGACGGCAGCATTCACCTCAAGACCATGTAGGGGGGTCTTCAGACCCGCCGTTGGTTAGCGCGCCGGCTTGACCGCATACGGCGTCGGGTCGTCGACGCCCGCGTCGTGGAATGCGTCTCGCCGCTCGCGGCACTTGCTGCAGCGCCCGCAGTGATGGCCGTCGCGCGGCTGCATGCAGGAGAGCGTCAGCTCGAAGGGGACGCCCAGATCCGACCCTCTTCGAATCACCTCCGATTTCTCGAGCGCCGCGAACGGCGCCTCGATCGTGAGGGGCGCAGCGAGTCCCAGCGATAAGGCACGCGCGATCGCGGCGAAGAACTCCGGCGTTGCGTCAGGAAACGGATTGCCCGCCAGTGGCCCAACCAGCACGCGCGCAATCTTGTTGCGGGCCATGTAGACCGCGGCCTTCGAAAGCAGGATGACGTTGCGGCCGTCGATGTAGACATCCTCGTCCGGCGTGTCGAAGGCCGGCGGTTCGCCGCGTATCGCCCAGTGCGTCGCCGGATAGACATCGCTCATGTCGAACCGTAGATTGACGACCGGGAGCACGCGCTCCTGAAACGGCGGCGCCGCCAGCAAGCGCCGGAGCATTGCCGCTTCTTCCGCCTCCCACGCGAAACCGACGCTGATGTAGATCGGCTGGACGGCCGCATCCGGCGCAGCGGCCGCCTCGGCCACGAGCACCGCGCTGTCGAGGCCACCCGAACAGAGCACCGCGATATACTCCAAACAAGCCTCCTGTCGCGCGCAACTTCAGTTGCGCGAAATCGATATGTATCTGGTCACCAAGCGCATCGAGTTCTGCTACGGACACCGCCTGCTCGACTACGACGGCGTCTGCAAGCACCCGCACGGCCATAACGCGTCCGTTGAGATCGAAGTCCGCACCGACACGCTCGACAAGCGGAACATGGTCACGGATTTCAGTGACATCAAGCGCGTGGTCAAAGGCTGGATCGATCGCGAGCTCGATCACAAGATGATCCTTCGTCAGGACGATCCGCTCGTGGCGCCGCTGCGACAGCTCGGCGAGCCGATGTACCTGCTCGAGAGCAACCCCACAGTCGAACGAATCGCGAAGCTGATTTACGACAAAGGGCGCGAGCTCGGCATCGACATCCTTGCCGTGCGCGTCTGGGAGACGCCTACCTCTTTCGCCTCCTATTCGGCTTGATTCCCGGAGCGCCGCCGGCCGGGTGCTACGATCGAAATCTGCGTCCACGGCGGTCCGAGTTGTTCGGCGGCCCGCGTTTGCACGCCGCTGCGCGTTCGTGCAATCCGTGTGATTCCGCGCGTAAAGCAGGTTTCGATGCCTGCCGAGATTACGGTGGGGCAATCCCTTTGACGTTGCTCGATTCCCTGCTCGACGCCATCGTCCGCCTGGAAGGGGACGCGCTCGTGATGCACGTGGGCGAAAAGCCGTACGTCGTGACGACGTCGGCGGCGATGAGCCAGTATCGCGGACCCCTGGCCTGGGGACAGGTGGAGCTCTCGTCGCGAATTCTCACCTCCGAGGCCGTTCTGGGGATGATCGGTCAGATTCTTCCGGCGGACCTGCGTCAGACGCTGGACGATCTCGGCGCGATCGAGCAGGAGATCGCACCGCCCGCGGGCTCGATCGATCGCTTCACGGTCATCGCGGCTCGCGGCGGCGAGGATGTC